>CAYWEQ010000089.1:1701-8451 GCA_964457185.1 uncultured Rikenellaceae bacterium | reverse complement strand
AAAATTGATTCCAGCATTATCATTATGAATATTTTGCGGCGGTTCATCCCTATTGCCATCAACATCCCAAGCTCCCTGGTCCTTTCAAGAACAGCCATAAGCATTGTATTCACAATTCCGAATGCCAGGGCTGCAAGTATTATTACCATGAAAACCGCGTATATCTGTCCCATAAAATCAGCCATCATAGCCAGGTCAGGTTGAATTTCCTTCCAGTTAAGCACCTCATAATCTGTCAGTTTCTCTCTTATTACAGGGGTCGCCCTGTCAGTGATGTCATTATCCTCAAGCCGGGCTATTACCCTGTGAAAGGCGCCTTCTTCCATTCCGGTAAGCTCCCTGAGCTCATCAACGGGAACAAACAGGGAAAGCGATTCAAACATATCATTATTGGTCCTGAAAATTCCGCATACCCTGAATGCCGCTCCGGTCTGGTTATTATCAACATCAAGAAAAGTAAGAATAAGCTTTGAACCTTCCCTGTACGACCAGGCTGCTTCCTTGATCTTCCAGCTGTATTTCTGTATCTCGTCAGGTTCAAGTATCTTTTCGTACGCCTTTACAAATTTTTTATCGGATGTGAATCGTTGTCCCTGCAGCGTTTCAATCCCGGAAATTGTTTCTGCAGGTATTCCTTCTTCCTTTAATAAGGATATTGATTCAGGAGTAATGATATACCTGATAATATTCAGCTCTTTGGCAAGTTTCTCCCCGATAAATACTGTGTTGAATTTAGTGTCTGTTTCAAAATAACTTCCTGTTCCGGCTATTAGCTTTTTGGATATTGTGAACATCTCTTTTTCCTTGTCAACATCAATACCCGATATTTCAACACCTGCACTTTTTGTAGCCGTGGAGGCAATGCCTCTTATAATTATCCTGCCGGTTATTTTTGTTACGCCGGGAGTTGATTCCAGTGCTGAAACAACTTTCGGGTAGTCTTTTATAATATTCTGAATATCTGCACTGCTCCTGAAATCCTTATTGTTAACCTGGATATGGGAAAGTTCTTCGTTAACGGCAGCATCAAGCCTCTGCACTACAGAGCTGTTTATTGCTGCCATTGAAAAAACTCCGGCGAAAACACCTATTGTTACCGCAGTGATAACTATCAGGCTTCTCGTCTTGTTTCTCCACACGTTTTTCCAAGCTATAGCTGTAATCATTTTTTTGCCTTTTTATGCTCTTAATGCATTTATCACATTCATTTTGAAAATCTTGCGGGTGCTGAATCCAATTGCAATTACCAGGATGATCAGAACTATAACAATCTGCCACAGGTAAAATGTGTCGGGCAGCATTGTAGGCATTACCGGCTCAAACCCATAATCCTCATACATCCGTGCAAACTCTCCTGTAAACCTCAGGGGATGAATATTCCCGTATATCACTAATGGAAGCGAGGCAGCAACACCGGCTGCAACACCAAGAAAACCGACAAGGAGCATCTCCAGGGATATTATTTTCGAAAGTTTCCTTTTCTTCATCCCTATTGATACCATCATCCCAAACTCCCGTTTCCTTTCAGCCATCATCATTAATACGGTTCCGAAGACACCAAAAGCGATCACCATATAAAGTACTGCTATCATGATCATCCCGCTCCTGTTATCTGCTTCCATCTGGTTTACCAGAAGCGCATTCAGTTCCTGCCATGTCTTTATAGTCATTGGTTCAGAAACAATATTTTGCAGGCGTTTCCCGGTCTGCGAAATATCATTATCATCGTTGCTGTAAAGACTGATTACTGCTGAAGTTGCCATGCCGGGAGCCGCATAAAGTTCTCTGGCAGTCTCAATCGGAATATAAACAATAACATTATCTATATCCGGTGTAGGCAGTTTGATAATTCCCTTAACCAAATATTTACCTGCCGCTGTTGTTCCATGATAACCCTGACCCATCAGAACGATTGTATCACCCACATTAGCTTTCAGATATCCGGAGAGGCCGTCACCAATCAGCACTTCGCTTGCTTTTCTTCCTGTCAGGAAAGCATTTCTGAAGGAAGCGTGTTTACGGATTACAGGAAGAATGGCTGCGCTGTCCTCATCACTGATGCCAAGATCAAGCATCAGGCGGGCTTCGCTGGAATAAGCCTCGTTATTGAAAAGATTCAGAAGTTTTTTTGTGCGCTCCGGAATTGAGTCTTTTCTCAACGATTCAACTGCACCGGATGTCAGTTTAAATCTGACCAGCTTACTTGTGATACTCATTACTTTATCTTCACCCTCTGGTTCAATGCCCAGAACAATTACACCCTGAGTGTGACTGCCCGAAGCTGCCAGCGCAAAGGATTCAAGCCTTGGCACAACATCATTTACATTGGGATCTTTCCTGATCTGATCAATGAGCGACTGATCGATTTCAAAGCTGTTATCAATATTCGGGTCATCAAAGTAATCCATGTGCTGCAATTGCAAGTACCCGCTGTACGATTCAATAACATTCTTGAAAAGCCTGTCATAGGCTCCAAGCTGGAACGAACGCATGACCAGTGCAAAGAAAACAGCAAAGAATACCGAGGCTGCAGTGATCAGCGTTCTTCTCCTGTTACGCCAGAGGTTCTTCCATGCCAGCTGATAGTCTTTCATTTATTCATAATTTTCAGTTATTAAACTACTCTGGTTGCAAGTTGCAAGTTGCAAGTTGCATGTTGATTGTTCAACCTGTAACCTGCAACTTGCAACATGTAACTTTTTTTCATCTGATAGTTTTCATATTCTGCTGTGAGAAAAAGCTCTCATCCATATTTATATTGAATTTCATCTCAACAATCCTGAGGATCGTTTTTTGTCCTTCTGTTTCGGCAGGTACCAGTTCAATCAGAGTGGGAAGAAGCCTTCCATCCATTATCTTCAGATCAGATGCAGTTTCAGATCTCACCAGATACCCGTCTTCATCGTAAAGTTCAGCCTTAAATGCTATATACTCTTTTTCATCCACCCACCATACCTGTGATCCCCACAGGATATCGGCATCCGGCTTTGCTGTGAGCCTGATTTTATAACATAATCTCCCGTCAACCATCTCTTCTCCCTCCAGGGTATGAGTGTAATCATCAACCACCGATGACTCCCTGAGAATATCGTCATTCGTATAGTCCGATCCCATCCATCCCTGCGACATCATGGACGGAGGCAATTTTATAAGCCTGCTTATTGCCGGATTCCAGCTCCACATTTCGTTTTTCCGCTTCAGGAATGATTGTCCTTTTTCCCTGGCCGGAGCAGTGATCAGAGTCAGGGCATAATCATCCTCCTTTGCCCATGATTTAAATTCGACGGTTCTTTGCCAGGTCGGCCTGACTATGGTCATTGTCATAACACTGTAACCTGTCTGTTCTCCTTTGAATTTCTCGTCAGCTTTTCTTATAATATCTGTGGCTGACTGTGTTTGTGCTTTCAGACACGGTCCTGCTGCCGTCAAAATAATCATGGATATAAACGTTATTGTTATGCTTTTCATGGTCTGGCTATTTATATAACTCAATTATTTTGTTAACTGTGTTCTCATAATCGGCTTCCTCTGTACCTTCCGAGTAAATGGCAGTCATTGCAAATCCCTTTATTGTTATAAGGAACATATGAATATCCAGCATGGGATCATAATCATCACCCTTAATGGTTTTCTTTCTCATAAAATAGTCAGTGATTATTTTCATGATCCTGGAAGCAAAAAGATCTTCTCTTGGTTCAATACCGGATTTAATCAATGAATCCGTTCCCAGAAATGAATCCAGAAACTGTTTTCTGACATCGCTCTGCATTAGAATCTGAACAAATAACCGCCAGAATGACCTTCTCTCCCTTAAAATCACCGATATTCTTCTTACAAAATATTCGAATTCCTCCTCTGATAAATATCCGTCACGGTCGACATCAAAATTCTTGTAAACCTCCATCACGGATCTGTTAATAATTGCTTTCAGAAGAGTCTCCTTGCTTTTGAAATAATTATACATCAGTCCTTTTGAGATCCCCGCATGCTGTGCAATATGATTAATCGTTGTAGCATGATAGCCTTCTTTCGCAAAGTGTTCAAGAGCGGTATCCATTATCAGGGTCCTTTTTTCCTCCCTGATCTCCTCAAACTGCTGTGGTGTCCTCGGTGACATAATTTTGATTAAACGTTCATTCAATAACTATCCCATTAAAAAGCCGCCTATGATTGAACGGTTAGTCAAAGATAAAAACAATTTTGTTTATTTCCAAATTTTTTTTAATGTTTTTTCCTGTGAATTGACAGAATTTAATTCCTGATCTCCAGGATGCCACTCCATATCTACCAGATTCAATTCCCCTTCAGGAATAGATTCAGCGGCAAATTTTATGATATCAGCAACATTCAATTCATCATTCCGTTATCCCAGAAATCTAATATTTGAAATCCCGTTTTAATTATTAAGAAAAGATTTTCTATCTTTATCAGTTGTACCTAAAACAGATTTACAATGGCAAGTCTCAAGTTTCTTCTGGGAATGATCCCCTCAACCGCTAAAATTGAACAGGCTGAAAAGGCTCTGATAGCTGAATTAGACAAGCTTAATGCGTTTGCAGAGTCAGACACCTTGAAAAAATTTACTGAGCTGAAAGAGATGGTAACATCATCCGATTTCCTTCAGAAAAAGAAAGAGATAGAATCCCTGAGCTTCAAAAATTCCGAGGAATTTGCAAAGGAGAAAGAGTTTCTTTCCCTGCAAAAAGCTAAAGATATTGTGCTTTATTTCAGAACCGTTTCCGGAACATCTCTCAAAAAATTCCAGGAACTCGATGGTTCTGATAAGATAACCGGCTTTGAATCTCTTGAGAAGCTTGTTCAATCCCTTGAATTCAGGGAAAAAATAAAAACAAAGGAATTTAAAGGATCCGAGGATGAAAAGAAGCTGCAGGAATTCAACCGGCTCAAATCAAGCTCTGAGATCAGGGATTACTATACATTCAGGAAATCAAAAGAGTATGCCAATTTCCAGAATACTGACGGCTCAACCAGACTTGCCCGGTATAATGAACTCAAGGAATATGTCGCTTCAAATGAATTCAGGGAAAGGAAAAATTACCTGCTCGATAAAAAGAGATTTGAAAAATCCGAAATGTTCAAACAGCTCCAGGAATATGACAAACTAGCAAAAAGCGAGGACATCCTGTGGTATTTCAAGGTAAAAGATTCAAATAAGTTTGACATTTTGAAAAACAGGGAGCTGATATTCAGCGACGAATTTGACGGAGATGAGCTGGATACTCAAAAATGGCTTACAAACTATTACTGGGGCGATAAGCTTCTTAAAGACAATTATACTGTCGGAAACGATCTCCAGGCATACACTGAAAAGGATAATTTTGAGATCCGCAACAGTTTTCTTAAGATAATCACCAAACCCCAGAAGAAAGAGGGAAAGGTCTGGAGCACTGATGGTTTCAAAACAAAGGAATTTGCCTATACTTCCGGAATTATAAATACAGGCAAAAGCTTCAGGCAGAAATATGGTACATTTTCAGCGAAAATCAAGCTCGGAAACCCGGCTGCCAAAAGTGCTTTCTGGATGCTCGCCGATAAAATAACACCTCATATTGATGTTTGCCGTACTGCAAACGGAAAGGTTCTTTTCGATTATTTTGCATCGGTTGATAAAAAATCAAAAGGGTCAGTCGGTTCTAAATACGCAAACGATTTTTACATTTTTACACTTGAATGGAGTCCCGATAAGCTCGTCTGGAAGGTAAATAATACTGAAGCATTTGTCCAGACATCAGATGTCCCGCAGGATCCTATGTATATCCTCTTCTCAGGAGGTCTTGACAAACCGGTCAGCAGCATGACGGCAATGGAGATCGACTGGGTGAGGGTGTATCAGCTGAAAAAATAACCCCCGTCCACCCAACCCCCCTGCCTTGCTCCGCGCGCCGGGGGTTGTAACCTTGTAACTATTTTCTGTTTTTTTCGTCTTTACACTGTAAACCGGTTTATGACAGTAGAAGAATATAACAGGGCTGTTCAGGAATATGCCGATTCAATTTACCGCTTCATCCGGGCTGATCTTAAGGATGAGGACCGGGCAAATGATATCGTGCAGGACAGCTATGAAAAGCTGTGGAGAAATGTGGCCGAAATAGAATTTGTAGTTTCCAAATCGTGGCTGTTCTCAACAGCTTACCATGCCATGATTGACGTTATCAGAAAGGAAAAGAGAATGACAGTTCTTGAAGAATCTCATGAATCTGATTTTCTGTATGAATCCCAGTACTCAGATCTTAATGAAATACTGCATGCTGCCCTTGAACGGCTTCCGGAACAACAGAGAACATCTCTGCTTCTGCGTGATTATGAGGGATATAGCTATAAAGAAATTGGTGAAATTACAGGCATGACCGAAGCACAGGTAAAAATATCAATTTACAGGGGCCGGGTTGCGCTAAGGAATTATATCGGTAAAATTGAAACTGTTCTGTAGCCATGAAACCTGACAGATCAAATTACGAAATATGGCTGATTGACTGGCTCGATGGGAATCTTGATGAAGCCCGTACTGAACAGCTCATGGCTTTCCTTCATGAAAATCCTGATCTCAGGGAAGAGGCAGATTTACTTGCGATAACACGCCTTGCACCGGAAAAAAGATCATCCATGGCAAAGAACCTGCTGAAGAAAACCCCTTCAGAGCTGCATTGTTCCCAGGTTGAATATCTCTCAGTGGCCTATCTTGAAAATGACCTTTCAGATGAACAGATAAAAGATCTGAAAGAGAATATT
>CAYWEQ010000089.1:0-1601 GCA_964457185.1 uncultured Rikenellaceae bacterium | reverse complement strand
CTCATTTAATGATACAATTATCCTCAGTCCCGGTATTGTTCTAACCTATAAGGAAGATATTGACAACGGAAATCTGGTCCTTGCTGAATTTCCGGGAAAGAGCACCGGATATGAAATCCCTGTTCGTTATCTGTCTGAAGATGCAACTCAGCCGGCCGTATTCATTCAGCCAGACTCTTCTGCATTTCCAGATCGTAATCCTGAATTGTTGATTTCAGCAGTCCCTGTTTTTACAAATTTTGAAATCAATAATGAAATAACCACATCTTCGCTGATGGCTTCAAATATAGCTGTCAGGGAACCTCTGTATTATGACAGTGAAAGAAGCAGGCTGAGAAGATTCATTGCCAGCACATTCCGGGAAAGAATCCTGAAAGATAAAGAATATAATGATACCCCTCTCCAGCCATATGAAATAGCCGAAGCCGGTATTGACGGCCTGAACAAACTTCTTGGATGGGAAATGGCTCTTGTAAGAACCAGCGATGAAGAAGGGGAACTGAAATCATTTTATTTCAGTTCAGGGGTATTGAAATTCAATGCTCCTGTTAAAAAATCCAACCCTTCGCTGTAACTTTTTAAGCATGCCGTACGTCCCGGCAACAGAAACATTTATAAGGACAATCATGAAAAAGATAGGAATTATATTATTGCTGACGGCAATAATAACACAGGGATTCAGCCAGGAAACCTCGGCTGGAAAAAAGGAACCCGGACGGCAGGAAACCGCTGTAGATACAAATGAAATAACCAGGGTCATTGTAGGAAATGACCTTGTGGTTGTTGAGGATGATATTAATACTGTCAGGGTTAAGGTGGGGAACAGAGGGGTTGTCATCCTTGAATCCCTTGAAGAAGGTGAGTCAAAGATCCAGTTTGAAAAATATGATAAAGGTGATGCAGATTCATTTTTTGAATATTATAAGGAAGATACGGAGAACGAACGTGCACATAGAAGAAGTCAGTTCAAGGGCCACTGGTCTGCCGTTGAAGCTGGAATAAATAACTACCTCACCTCTGACAACAGCCTTACATTGCCGGGAAGTATTGATTACATGACTCTTCACTCTTCCAAATCATTGAATTTTAATTTCAATTTTTCGCAGCTGAGTCTGGGACTTACAAGGCATTTCGGAATTGTAACAGGACTTGGCCTCAACTGGAACAATTACAGGTTTGACGGCAATAACAATATCCAGAAAGGAGCAGGCGGTGTTATTGAAATCCTTGATCCGGGCGTAATACTTAAGAAATCGAAGCTATCAACTCTTTACCTTAATCTTCCCTTCCTTCTTGAGATCCAGATACCTGCTGATTATCATACTATCAATCTGGCATTTGGCCCGGTAGGCGCTGTCAAGCTCTGTTCAAAGTCAAAGATGATCTTTGAGGATGGTGACAAGATAAGCTCTGATGGAGATTTCAGCCTGAACCTTCTGAGGTATGGCGCCACAGCCCGTTTCGGATTTGAGAATTTCCATATTTACGGAACCTATTACCTCACCCCGCTTTTCAAACCGGGAAAAAGCCCTGACGGCATCGACCTGTTCCCGTTTGAAATAGGACTTGCATTTACAGTTAACTGATTATTTTTTCATTCC
>CAYWEQ010000088.1:4033-8749 GCA_964457185.1 uncultured Rikenellaceae bacterium | reverse complement strand
TCCACCTCAACCTCCGGATCAAATTCCGAGCTGTTCATGTATTTCAGGATACTATTCTTTAATTGACTTGCTACCGGCCGGTTGATCAGATCCGAATCAAGGTCAATACTGCAAACCATAAGCTTTCCTTTCCCGACCTTTGCCTCAAACAACAAAGCCAGCCTGCGGTTTTCGAACCATGTATCAATAGGCTGGATCAACGGGCTGAGTTCAGGAGGAAAATCATTAATTATCATAGCCTGGGAATGCGACATTGGATCCCACCACTGCCAGTTGCTGTGGAATTCTGTCGGGAATTCCTGAAACACCGGGTGTTCAGGATTGCAGAGAATCCCAAGCGTATGAGGCGCCTGACCATTTGTCCAGGCTGTGTTCCAGAAGATGCTTGAAAAACCAATCGCCACATCACCACCCTTGTCTTTTCTGACTTTGCCCGAAGCCAATAACAGCACTGACTTGCCATCATCCAGTTTTTTCATAATATCCGGGGATAATGAATGGGCAATAATGATTGAACCGGATTTGGTTTCCTGTTTGGATGGATAAACCCAGAAATCCCAGTAATTGACTATTGCAGTTCCCTCAATTGAGACCCACAGACTTAGTTCCTCAGCTTTAAGAATAGTTCTAAGAGGAAATTTAATCTCACCCATAACAATGTTATTTCCAATTGGAATTTCTCCTGGCAAAAATTGGCCTTTCTTAATGACCTCACCTTCTGAATTGATTATCTCCCATGCAACCACCGGATTGCTTATTACACTGTCTCCAAAATGCGCCATTTCAATTGACGCAGCAAAATTTTCATTATTCCTGAAAATATTTTTTTTCATCCGGGCCAGTGGTACGGTTTCACTGCAGAATCTTTTAAATTCGTACGGGGTAATATATCCCTTTGATTCAAAGAAAGCATCCAGAATACCAACAAGCGCGGTACCCTGTCCGGGGAAATCATGCAGCTGCAACAGCTGAAAACCGGCAAATCCCGGAGTCCTTAACGCAGCCTCAATATCTGCCTTATAGCAAATGACCTGCAATTTACCTGATGCCATAAGGAAATCTTCTGCCTGGTCTCCCATATGGTTCTCCTCAAGTGTCTCCTGGAAAATTTCAAAATTAGTAGCTCTCAGAACACCTGTATACTTTGAAATCTCGTTGAAATTCGGATATGCACACCATTGTCCGATCTCATGGCTCACCCAGGGAATTTTATAATGAGAAAGGAAATCCCTGTAATCAAATTCAGTCTGCGGAGGTTTTGAATTAATGATGCTTCCCAGTCCTTCTTCCCAGTGCTGAATCCTTGGATCCGAACCATTATGATAATCATTTTCAACAATATAAGGCCAGCCTGCACCTGCTGTATAAACCCTGCGACGGTCTTTGGCTTTCCAGTAATTAACCAGTCCGGCAAGATAGATCTCCAGATTTTCACCAGCCGGTTCATTACCATAAGCCAGCATGCAAAAAGAAGGATGGTTCCCATAGGCCTTTAAAATACGGTCACTTTCTTCATAAATAAACTTATCAACCGGCAAACCATCACCCAGAGATGAATTCGGCCAGTTTGCCCAGGAACCGCATTCAATCTGAAGATAAAAGCCCAGTTTATCAGCCGCCCTGAAAGCCGCCTCCGGAGGGCACCATGAATGAAATCTCATATGGTTCAATCCGTATTCACGGCACCGGCTAAAAATATACTCCCATGATTCCTCATCCATGGAGGGATACCCCGTTAGCGGAAATATACAGCATTCAAGCGTTCCGCGAAGGAAAACGGGACGGCCATTCACCTCAAACCGGGTATTTCTGGCCTTAAATTCACGCATTCCAAAATCAAATACCTTATAATCAAGCTCCTGACCCTTCTCATCTAAAAGACTGACATTTAAATGGTACAGAATGGGCGAAAATTCATCCCATAATTGCATATCCTCACCAAAATGAAAATCAATTTCATATTCCTGCACCTTACCGGAAACCTCAACTTCTTCGTCTATCCCGGAAATTACCCTGGCATCATCCGTATTAAAGCTTTCAGCATTTATACTGAAAGTGCCGTTGAATGACCCGCCTTCGGGATTCATTATTTTGATCCTGAGTTTTGCAGATTTCTGAGCGATGTCCGGATAAACCTGAACGTCCTCAATATAGATAGCATTTCTGGCTTCAATAAAGATATCACCAACTATACCGTTCCAGCTTGTCTGTGTATGATCACTCACACTATGAGAATTAATTCCCACAGGGATAACCAGCCTGTTGTCAACCCTTATCGTCAGTTTATGATTTCCCGGCATCATGAACTCGGAAAGATCATACAGGTGAGGTACAGATAAGCTGTTTTGTGTCCCGATCTTTTTGCCGTCAACAAAAACTGTAGTTTCCCAGTGACATCTTTCAAGGGATAACAATATTTGTTTATTTTTCCATGTCAGAGGAATTTGAACATCTTTCTGATACCATGCCGGTCCTTTGTAATATTTTAAAGGTTTAAGCCAGAAAGGAATTTTAAAATTATCCGGCTCCCTGTAGCGCGCATAACGTTCATCATAAAAAAATGAACTGTCAACAATGGTGCCTGTCCAGTCGGTGGCAAGACCTGGCTCCTCCCCCTTTCCGTTTTCAGTCATTGAGCCGGGAAGATTCACTGTTTCAGTAAAATCTTTCATATACCATCCTTCCCCGATACCCCTGTCGAGAGAATCAACTGCAAACTGCCATTCACCTGATAAATCGATTATATTCTCACCTTGCTCTTTTATGGTTTTACATGATCCGGTGAGAATCAGTATCGCCGCTAAATAGATGAACGTTTTTTTCATATGCTATGCTTAGGTCACTATCTAATTTTCAAGGATGAATATACTAAATTGTGAATATTTTTAAATTTGTTTACTTTTATTTGATCCTTAAATCTTTCATTTTTTTCATATCATGCAAACCACCAGTCAAAAACTCAGCGTAAGGGAAAAGATTGGTTTCAGCCTCGGAGACGGCGCAGCCAATTTCATCTTTCAAACCATTATGCTGCTCCAGTTAAGCTTTTACACTGACGCCTTCGGGCTAACTGCAGGAGTAGCCACCTGGTTATTTCTGGTAGCTCGTTTATGGGGTGCTCTCTGTGATCCGATTGTCGGATTCCTGGGTGACCGGACCCGTTCCCGGTGGGGTAAATTCCGGCCATGGATTCTTTGGACTGCAGTACCTTTTGGTATAATAGGATTTCTGGCTTTTACAACACCTGATTTTGGGGGAACAGCTAAGATCATTTATGCCTATGCGACTTATATATTATTGATGTCAGTTTACTCAGCCAACAATGTACCCTATTCAGCCCTGAGCGGGGTGATAACCGGAGATATGGTTGAGCGAACCAGTTTATCTTCTTTCCGGTTTGTTATGGTTGTTCTTGCCACTCTCGCTATCCAGGGACTTGCCCTCCCGATGGTCAATCATTTCGGACAAGGTGACAGTGCAAAAGGCTACCAGATCACAATGGGGATATTCTGTGCAATAGCAATACTTTTCTTTATAATAACATTTGCCACAACTAAGGAGCGGATCCAGCCTCCCCCGCAGCAAAAGACAAGCCTGAAACAGGATCTGACTGATCTTGTTATGAACCGCCCCTGGATCATAATGTTTTTCGTTTTCGTTATGATGTTCACTTTTCTGGCAATAAGAAACAGTATGCTCGTGTATTATTTCAAGTACTATCTCAATATTGAAAACCAGAGATCTTTCCTTGAAGCTATTAACAAAGGTTTATTCGGACTTCTTGCATCAGTTGGTTTTCTGAAAGAAGGTGCAGACATTGCCGGAAATACATTCAGTATTATTAATATTTTCAGCCAGATTGCCGCCTTACTTGGAATTGCCCTGTCTAAACCCCTTGCAGCACGTTTTGGAAAAAGAAATACTTTCCTTGCCTGGCTTTTTGTAAGCATGATTTTTGCCGCACTCGTCATGATCGTCAAGCCTGAAGGTGTGTCAGTTGTCTGCATTTTATCCATTCTCTTTAACTTCTCCTGGGGAGTCACTATGCCATTACCATGGGCGATGATGGCCGATGTGGCTGACTTTTCCGAATGGAAAAACAGTCGTAGGGCAACAGGTATCGTTTTTGCTGGTGTTGTACTGGGACTGAAGGTGGGACTGGCAATTGGTGGTGCGCTTGCAGCCTATATACTTAAAGTTTATGGTTACGTCGCAAACGTTGAACAGACAACCACTGCATTAAAAGGCATCAGATTTGCAGTCAGTATAATCCCCTCTATTGCAATCCTGATATGTGTCGTGGCGCTCTTTTTCTATGATATAAACAGAAAAACCGAATACCAGATGCAGGATGAACTTGCTGAAAGGAGGAAGAAATATAATCCGGAACCTGCCTGAAATTATGATTTGTAATCAGGTTGAAAGAATTGCTATATGATCTAAGTTACTGGTTACATGGCTACATGGCTACATTGCTACATGGCTACATTGCTACATGGCTACATGGTTACAGGATTACAGAGTATGACTTATAAGTTAATATAATTCAATGAATTAATTCATTTTTACTTAATAATATCATGAAAAAAACGATTCTTCCTTCATTTGTAAATTCCGTCACCGGGATTTCGTTCTTTCTATTAATATCAATACCGGGCTGGTCACAACAGGAGCCTGGACTGAAAGATGTCTTTAAGGATGATTTCCTGATCGGGA
>CAYWEQ010000088.1:0-3933 GCA_964457185.1 uncultured Rikenellaceae bacterium | reverse complement strand
TCACAACAGGAGCCTGGACTGAAAGATGTCTTTAAGGATGATTTCCTGATCGGGACGGCCCTTAATCCAAAGCAGGTATTTGGCAGAGATCCGCTTGCCCACAGTTTTATAATTAAACACTTCAATACCATCACATCAGAAGACCACATGAAGTGGGAACGGATACATCCTAAGCCGAATGTATATGATTTCACCGTTGCTGACAGTCTGGTTGCATTTGGCAAACGAAATAATATGTTTATTGATGGCCACGTCCTGGTGTGGCACTCACAAACTCCTGCCTGGGTCTATCAGGATTCACTCGGGAATCCATTAACAAGGGAAGCGTTACTGGAGAGAATGAAAGAACATATATTCACAGTTGTGGGCCGGTATAAAGGGAAAGTAGATGGCTGGGATGTGATTAATGAAGCCATTGATGATGACGGTCAAATGAGAAAAACCAAGTATTATGAGATTATAGGCGAAGACTATGTTCAAAAAGCATTTGAGTTTGCTCATGAAGCAGATCCCGATGCAGAACTATATTATAATGATTATAATATTGAAGTCCCTGTGAAAAGAGAGGGTGTAATCAAATTATTGAAGAAATTGAAGGAACAGGGTGTAAGAGTTGATGCAGTTGGACTCCAGGGTCATTATATGCTGAAATTCCCGACTCTTGCAGATATCGACAGCAGTATCCGTATTTACTCCGATATGGGCTATAAGATAGTGATCACCGAACTCGACGTAGATGTACTCCCGAGTATATGGGAACAGGCCTATGCTGATATTGCGATGACTGCCGAATATACGGAAAAGATGAATCCATACAAGAATGGCTTGCCTGATTCTGTTCTTATCCAGTTGAATACAAGGTATGAAGACCTTTTTAAAACATTTGTTAAATACAAGGATGTAATCGACAGGGTTACATTCTGGGGATTGCATGATGGTTATTCATGGAAAAATAACTGGCCCATTTTTGGACGCACCAATTATCCCCTGCTGTTTGATACAAAATATCAGCCTAAGCCAGCCTATTACTCAGTTATAAGAACCGCAGGCCGGTAATACAGGTTAAAATATAATACTGAGAAAATGGAAAAGAAAATGACCAATAATCCTGAGGGCACTTCCTATAAAAATCCTGCCCTGCCGGTTGAAGTAAGAGTGAAGGACCTGTTATCTAAAATGACGTTAAATGAAAAGGTCGGACAATTGATGGGTTTGTGGAATGGTGGCGTTGAAGATTTCAAACCGGAAATCTTTGATGATCCAGATAAGATGAAAGAAATTTTCGGGAACGGATGCCACTCGATTCATCCGGCTCCTTTTAAAATCAAAGAAACAGTCGAACTCAGAAATAAAATTCAAAAATACCTGGTTGAAGAAACCCGTCTGGGGATTCCTGCTATTTTTGTTGATGAGGGACAGCATGGTATGATGAGGCCCGAATCGACTGTCTTTCCACAGGCTATAGGGCTTGCCTCCTCATGGGACTCCAATCTGTTTGAAGAAGTTTATTCAGTAATTGCACATGAAATGCGTTCAAGGGGGACCCATTTTGCTCTTTCACCTGTTATTGATGTATGCCGCGATCCAAGATGGGGACGTGTTGAGGAGACATATGGAGAGGATCCCTATCTGAATGGTATGCTTTCATGTGCAGCAGTAAAAGGGCTCCAGGGGACAGATACAGGAGAAGTCGCACCAGATCACGTTGCCGCTACCCTGAAACATTTATGGGGGCACGGGCAATCAGAAGGAGGTCAAAACCAGGGTCCGTCCAATTATTCTATACGTGTGCTGCGGGATTATCATTTGCCTCCATTCATGATGTGCATAAAAAATGTCAAACCTATAGCAGTAATGCCTTCCTATAATGAAGTTGACGGAGTGCCATCTCATGCCAATAAATGGCTCATCAAAGATTTACTGAGGAATGAGATGGGATTTGACGGGCTGGTGGTATCAGATTATTATGGTGCAGATCAGCTGTATAATAAGCATTTCGTCGCTGAAGATGGCAAAGATGCGGCAAGGATAGCATTTAATTCAGGAGTCCAGTATGAATTCCCCCAGGCTAACCTCTATAAATACCTTCCGGAATTGATAATAGAAGGCAAAATCAATATAGCAGATATTGATACTGCGGTAGCCCAGACACTTAAACTGAAATTCGAGCTGGGATTGTTTGAAAATCCTTATATATCTGCAGAACATGCGGCAGAAATAAGCAGGGATCCGAAGCACAAAGCAGTGGCTCTGAAAGCTGCCAGGGAATCTGTTGTTTTGCTGAAAAATGAAAACCTGTTACCCCTGAAAAAAGGAAAATATAAAAAAATCGCAGTAATTGGTCCATGTGCAGGAGATCCCTGTTTTGGAGGATATGCCGGTGAACCTCACGAAAAAACGGGCCTCTATACAGGAATAAAGAATAAAGCCGGAAAAACATCTGAAGTACTGTATGCTGAAGGATGCAGGCTGACAACGAACCTGACTTTGAGTTATTTCAACTGGAAATATGATGATATCGTTTTTGCAAGCAGGAAAGACAACCTGAAGCTCATAAAAGAGGCAATCGATGTGGCAAAAAAAGCTGATATCGTGATCCTTGCCCTTGGAGAGAACGAACACCTGTGCCGCGAGGCATGGGCAAAAACCCATATTGGTGACAACATGACACTCGATCTGTTCGGGGAACAGGAGGAACTTGCCGATGAGATTATTGCCCTGGGCAAACCTGTAGTGCTGTACCTGATGAACGGACGCCCCCTGTCAATAAATAAACTTGCCAGAGTGGTTCCTGCTATTATAGAAGGATGGTATATGGGCCAGGAAACGGGAAATGCTGCTGCCGATATAATCTTCGGCGATGTAAATCCATCCGGAAAACTTACCATAACCATACCAAAATCTGCCGGCCAGCTGCCTATGTACTATAACCATAAACCCAGCGCCCAGTTCATGGATTATATCTCCCAGGATATCAATCCATTATATCATTTTGGCTACGGCTTGAGTTATACAAAATTCAGTTATGGTGAACCCCGACTGGAACATCCGGTTGTCAAACCGGATGGATCCACCTATGTTTCGATTGAAGTTACTAATACTGGTAAAGTAGCTGGTGATGAAATAGTCCAGATGTACATCAGGGACAAAGTAAGCTCGGTGACCCGTCCCGAAAAAGAACTTAAAGGATTTAAACGCATCTCTCTGAAACCAGGCGAAACAAAGACAGTTAATCTTGAAATAACCCCTGACAAACTCGCCTTTCATAACATTGACATGAAGTATGTTGTGGAACCGGGTGAGTTCGTTATCATGGTCGGAGGTTCCTCTCGGGATGAAGACCTTAAGAAGATTGTCCTTCTTGTGAAATGAATGGGACGGATTTGCAATTCATGAAGTATCCCAAGATTACCGGTCTTATACACGCCAGACTTACAGATTTAAGACAATAATTTAATTCAGATATGGGTCAACAGAAAAGATTTACAAACTCTCGGATCTTCCTGGGTTTTTTGATTACCGGAATAATCTTCTCAAATTCCGCATGCGGCGAATATATGGGGAGTAAATATGTCGGAGGTGAAGTTTCAAAATCTGCTAACAAAGGTCTTTTTGACACCGGCACTTTTGTTACTGCGCAAAAGGAAGAAGATTATTTTGTCTTCTCATCATCAGGCACATCTGCACCCTTGTATATCAGCTCCGAAGATTGGCCAGGCGTCATAAGGGCTTTCAGGGATCTGCAGACAGACATTGGAAAGGTTACAGGTGCCACTCCTCACCTTTCCTTAAACACACTTCCTGGTGAGAAACAGGTAGTGATCGCGGGGACTATTGGTAAGAGCCCGATTATTGAAAAGCTGATCGGTGATAAAAAGATTGATGTCCGGGATATTTCAGGCAAATGGGAATGTTTTATGATACAGGTTATTA
>CAYWEQ010000087.1:6656-8793 GCA_964457185.1 uncultured Rikenellaceae bacterium | reverse complement strand
CCCCAGTTTGCAATATCAATATGATGGCCTGCCCAGTCAGTAAGCTGGCCTCCGGAGTAATCGAGTATCCATCTCCAGTTCCAGTGTGATACTCCCCTGTACGGCACCTTCGGAGCCGGACCAAGCCACATTTCCCAGTTCATTTCAGGAGGGACCTCCTGAACGGGAGGAGTGCCGATACCCCTGCCGCCGTCTGGCAAGCCTGCTTCAATATAGGTTATTTTTCCTATCCTTCCGTTGATCACAAGTTCAGCACCTCTGTGGAAATGAGCCTGTGAACGTTGCCAGCTGCCGGTCTGCCAGATGATATTGTTCTTTTTGACAGCTGCAACAATAGTCTGTCCGTCCTTAATGGTTCGACAGATCGGCTTTTCACCATAGACATGAAGCTTTTTATTTACAGCCTCAGTATAAATGATCCCGTGCCAGTGGTCGGGCAATGCAATGGAGACGGCGTCTAGTGTCTCCTTTTCGAGGAATTCCCTGAAATCCCCGTATGTCCGGCAATCATTGTTCCTGTTTGCGCTATCTACTGTCTGCTTTGCTTCTGCAAGATGACGCGAATCGACATCGCAAACGGCAACAAACTGAACTGCATCTTTAAGATCCAGGAAGTCTCTCATGTTCGACATCCCCTGCGATCCTGTTCCGATCGCCCCTATGACTATCCGGTCGCTTGGCGGCCTTCTGCCTCCCAAACCAAGCGCTGAGGCCGGAACAATATTGGGGAGGATGAACACTCCGGCTGCTGCTGCAGCTGATCGCCTGACAAAGACTCGTCTTGATGTTTTTTGTAGCATATATTTCAGATTATTTGTCCTTTATACATTGGTTTAACTATACTTATCACAGGTGTTCCTGGTACCGGCGTTTCAAAAACCATATTAACAGGTCCGAACACAAGCTTTGAAGGACCGAGGTCCATATCCGACTTAAAGATCTCATCCCATGTAACTGCGCGCCCGGTGTAAGCTGCAGTCCTTCCCATTATGGCTGTGAGTGTTGAGAGGGCTGTCTGTTCAGCTTCATTTACATAATTACCTGTCCTTATGGCATATACCAGGTGCATATGTTCCTGCACATATGGAGGTATCACTATCTGGTTCATCGGGTTGCCATTTTCATCCAGGGGATATTCAAATTTCCATTTTACGTTTCCTTCGAGATCCCAGATGGTATTCTGACAGTTTGTATAACCCTCGGTTCCCATTATCAGCTCGCCTGTACCGTTGGCACAGCTGTCGATCTGCCGGCACATGCTGTGTGAGCTTACGCCATTACCGTAGTCAAAATCAATATTGAAGAAATCATACTGATCGCCGGTAACCCTCCTGTGCCTGCCTCCGTAACCGATGGCCCTTTCTGGATATTTGCCAATGAACCAGTTTATTACATCAATATTATGAACATGAGTATCAAGTATATGATCGCCGCACAGCCAGCAGAAATTATTCCAGTTGCGGATCATGTATTCCATATCATTCCAACCCGGTTCGCGTTCCCTGAACCATACATGATCCTGGTTCCAGTAGGCTTTTGCCGACGTTATTTTCCCGATAGCTCCCCCGGCAACCTGCCTGTATGTTTCTATATAGTCCTCCTGGTGCCGGCGCTGTGTACCTGTCACAACATTCAGTCCTATGGCCTCGGCTTTTTTCCCGGAAGTTATTATCGAGCGAATGCCTGCAGAGTCAACAGCCACAGGTTTTTCCATGAAGACGTGCTTACCTGTTGTTACGGCTTCAAGGAAGTGATCGGGACGGAACTGCGGGGGTGTTGTCAGGAGCACCACTTCGAGATCAGGCAGCGCCATCAGCTTTTTGTAACCGTCAAATCCGGTAAAACAGTTTTCTGCCGGTATCGGAAGGTTAAATGAGGCAAATCTTTCACGGCAGGCATCGATTTTATCCTGGAAGACATCAGCGAGAGCGACGATTTCCAGATCCGGTCCTGAGCTTATGAAATTTACTGCTGCGCCTGTTCCCCTTGCTCCTGCTCCCACGAGTCCTGCCCTGAGCTTTTTCCCTCCCGGAGCCCCTCTGAGAACAGGAGGCAATTTTAGCTCCAGGTCATCGGTTTTCCTTTTACAACCCGAAACCATCATTCCGGCACCGGCGAAACCAATCCCTGCCAGTGC
>CAYWEQ010000087.1:1758-6556 GCA_964457185.1 uncultured Rikenellaceae bacterium | reverse complement strand
CCTGAATCCCACATCAATACAATCGGAATACCACCATATACTCTTTGGCATCTGGGGATCTGTAACCAGCCACTCTTTTGTCCTGGTGAAATCGCGTGCAGCACTCCTGACATCCTTTGCATCACTCTTGAATGATCCGCCCCTGATCACATGTTCCTGTCCCTTTGCAGGGCCTTCAGGATTGATTCCGGTTGAATCAGCGACGTAAAAATCCGGTGAATAAAAATCAGAGCAGAACTCTGCCACATTACCCGACATGTTTTTCAGCCCGAAAGGATTCGTTGTGACATCTGAAGGTTCGGCTGTTTTTGCTGAACTATTGAGACTATAGATAATCCTTGATGCAATGATACCGGTATCAGGACGGATAAGTTTTTTGAGGAAACCTACTGAAGAATAGTCTTTCGGATCACCTTCAAAGAAATAAGGGATTTCTGTTCCTCCCCTGCAGGCATATTCCCATTCAGCTTCAGTGGGCAGACGATATTTCTTGCCGGTCACCTGCGAAAGCCACTGGCAGTAAACATTTGCGGCATGCCACGACATGGTTATAGCCGGTCTGGATCCCTTTCCCCAGCCCTGGTCAGGTGCTCCCCACGGTGGTGTTGCCCCGCTTATGGCATCAGCCTTCTGACTGCTTACTACCTGTCCTTCGGTTCTTCCCTGTGAGCCTGTTGCCCTGAAGAATGCGAGGTATTCATCCCAGGTAACTTCAGTTTTTGCGATCCAGAATTTTGATACAGTTACTTCCCTTACCGGGCCTTCGTCGGGATCACGCAGGGATTCGTTTTCGGGACTTCCCATTTTAAAGGTTCCTCCCGGCAAAGCGACCATTTCAAATGAGACCCTGGTACCGGGAATCATTTCCTTAAAGTCTTTAAAATCAGTTACTTTTGCCGGTTCAGCATAAGGAGGTTCTGTTGAAGTGATAGTAACTCCAAAAGTAGTATCATGACCATGCAATAATGCATTCTTATCGTAATGACCGACAGTGAAGTGGCAGTTGATGCAGTTCAGGGGGTCCTTGCTTGTCGTATAGAAAAGATGTGCATTACCTCCATTGACTGAGAGCGTTACCGGGAAGAGATTTTCGTGACAGTTGATGCATGAATTCTCATAAATAAATCCCTTGGCGTTTTCAAGAAGCTTTTTCTTCTCCCAGTCGATCTTTGCACTATCCTTGAAGAAATAACCATAAGCATCCTTCAGTCCGTGCTTTGCCTTTGCATACATATATCCCTGACCTTTGGGGGGAAGATGACACTCGGCGCAGTGAACAACTGTACCGGATGAATTATTAAAATGGGTTGAAAGCTTCCAGCTCTGATCTGCATGCGGGTGTATATGGCACGACATGCAGTATTTGTCGGTTGATGTTGATTTCATGATCTTCCCTCCGGAAAGGGAAAGCGCAATGCAGACAAAAATCCCTAATAGAAAGAACCAGAATTTTGTTTTACGGCTGACAGGTCTGTTCCTGCGGTAGTTGTAATTCATTTGCCCGACATATCAAAAACCTGATAAAGTTAATTGATTGCCGGACTTTGCAGCAACAAAACAGAATTTTTTTAAGACTTTTTAAGATTAACTCAGAATCTCCTGGTATAACCGTGGCAATAAGGCACCTTTCCATTATTGAAGTAATAATCCTGGTGATAATCCTCAGCATCAAAGAACTCAGATGCTTTCGTGACAGCGGTCGCTATCCTGTAACCCTTGTCTGTCAATATCTTAAGGCTATTTTCAGCTGTCTTCCTCTGGTCATCGTTCATATAAAAGATCTCAGAACGATACTGGTCGCCGAGATCGGGGCCCTGTCCGCCAACCTGGGTAGGATCATGTATTTCAAGAAACAGTCTGAGCAGTTTTTCGTAGCTCGTTTTTTCGGGATCATAGACGATTTTTACTGCTTCTGCATGACCCGTTTTCCCTGTACATACCTCCTTATAGGATGGATTTTTCACATGACCGCCTGTATAGCCTGAAGTAACCGAGATGACTCCCGGTTCCTTCTGCATGAAATATTCCACACCCCAGAAGCAGCCTCCTGCAAATACTGCTGTACCATATCTCCCTTCTTCAACAATTGCAGGTACAAAATCAAGAGAAACTGAATTGACGCAATGGCGGATATTCTTCGGTGTCATTCTCTCCCCGGTAAAAACATGCCCCAGGTGAGCTCCGCATGAAGCACAGGTTATTTCGGTTCTCATGCCGTCCGGATCGGGCGATCTCTTTACTGCTCCTTTGATCTCGTCATCAAAGCTTGGCCACCCGCAATCCGATTCGAATTTCCCCGATGAATAATAAAGTGCGGCACCGCACTTTTTACACAGGTACGTACCCTTCTCCCTGTAATCTGTATATTTTCCGGTAAAGGGTGTTTCAGTACCCTTATTATTGATAACATATGACTCAGCCTTTGTGAGATTGTTTAGCGGCAGTTTCTCCTGAGAAAATGATTTTGTGGTCATTGTAACTGATATTGCTGAAATTATTAATATATACTTCTTCATAATAATATTTTGAGATATAAAGGAATAACAAAATTATTATAAAAATGTTGAAGGATTACTATGGTATACTTTTTGAACCATCCTTAACGTTTATTTGTTTTAACTTTATAATTGTTTTACATTTAAGGGGAAATTTAAACAGATCAGGAATTAATTCCCGGAACAAAGGTTGTTTTTTAAATGAAAAGTTTATTTTTGTATTCAATTAATTTGTTTTCTGTATGAAAAAATTTGCTGTTATACTGTTAATTACTTTTGTAACCGCTTTGGTTGTCAGCTCTTGTAACAAAGAGACTTGTCCGGCATACAGCAAGGCTGAAACTGAGCAGGCCGGGCATGTAGGCTGATACCTGATTTTCCCCTTAATGTATAAGTAAGCTCATCATGAAAAAGCTGCTTATAATAGCGGTTGTGCTTTTATTTGATGCAGTTTCTCTTATTGCACAGGGGGAAATTGATGAACAGCAGAAAGTATTTTTCCGTAATGAAAGATCATTTGCAATCCTTCTCAATTCTGACGGTTTTGGTTTAGGCTACCGCGAAGCAAAAAGAATTGACTATCTGAACAAACGTCTTCTTGAGATAGACCTGGGGACACTAAAGCACCCCAAAGAATACAAAGTCAATAATCCTTACAACCAGTCAGCAAGCTCATTTGTTTTTGGGAAACTTAATACTGTTGCTTATATAAGGGGAGGGATAGGGCACCAGCATGAAATGTTTAAAAAAGCTGATCTCGGGGGAGTTGCGGTAAGATACTTCTATTCCGGAGGTCCGGTAATTTCTTTTTATAAACCCATTTATTACAAGGTTTTATATATTTTATCTTCAAGTGAGTATGAGATCAGGGAAGAGAAGTTTGAAGAATCCAGTATCCATCAGATTCTAGATATTTACAGTAAAGCACCATTTACAAAGGGTTTAAGTGAAATCAAGGTACTTCCCGGGCTCTATGCCAAAGGCGGATTCAATTTTGAGTACAGCAAGGCGGATAAAATAATACACGCCATTGAGATCGGAACACAGATCAATGCTTTTCCCAGGAAAATCCCGATCATGTCAAGTCCGGATAATAAAGCTGTATATTTCTCATTATTTGTCAGTTACAGGCTAGGGATCATTGTTGATCCCCTTCATCCTGAAGAGACCAGACTTTCAAACCTGTTCAGAAGGAAAAGGAGTATCTTATAGTAAAGGTCCCTTGTTATTTTCATGGAAACTGTTACTTTTGCTGTTCAGTTTATTAACCAAATTATAATACAGATATGTCAAAAATTAAAGTAGGTATCAACGGTTTTGGCAGGATCGGCCGACTGGCCTTCAGGGCTGCCTTGAAGAGGAACGATATAGAAATAGTTGGAATCAACGACCTCCTCGAAGTAGATTATATAGCTTACATGCTCCTTTATGACACAATGCACGGCAAATTCGATGGAAAGATCGAAGTCGGAGATGGGAAGCTTGTTGTAAACGGGCAAAGCATTCGTGTAACTGCAGAGAAGGATCCGGCTAACCTGAAATGGAACGAGGTAGGCGCTGAATATGTAATTGAATCTACAGGCCTTTTCCTTACAAAGGAAACCGCAATGGGCCATATCACTGCCGGCGCCAGTCATGTTGTGATGTCAGCTCCCTCAAAAGATGATACCCCGATGTTTGTAATGGGCGTTAACCATGATAAATACAAGGCTGACATGCAGTTTGTATCAAATGCCTCCTGTACAACAAACTGTCTTGCCCCTGTTACCAAAGTTCTCCACGATAATTTCGGCATTATTGAAGGTCTCATGACAACAGTTCATTCAACCACTGCAACACAGAAAACTGTTGACGGTCCGTCGAAGAAGGACTGGAGAGGCGGCCGTGCAGCTGCCGGCAACATTATTCCTTCTTCAACAGGAGCAGCAAAAGCCGTTACCAAAGTTATCCCCGAGCTGAAGGGCAAACTAACCGGCATGGCATTCAGAGTCCCTACGCTCAATGTTTCGGTCGTTGATCTGACCTGCCGTCTTGAGAAACCTGCCTCCTATGAGGATATTAAAAAAGCGATGAAGACCGCTTCTGAAGGTCCGCTTAAAGGAATCCTCGGATATACAGAAGATTCGGTTGTTTCGAGCGACTTCAATGGCGATCCGCGCACCTCTGTCTTTGATGCCGGAGCAGGCATCGCCCTTAACGACAATTTTGTCAAGATAGTTGCATGGTACGACAACGAGTGGGGTTACTCCTGCAAGCTTCTCGATCTTATTGCTTACATGAACACGGTAAAGTAAAAGCTTGTA
>CAYWEQ010000087.1:0-1658 GCA_964457185.1 uncultured Rikenellaceae bacterium | reverse complement strand
GGGGCGGGGGGTAAATTCTATACTATCATTTCGATCTGGAGAGGTATTCCCGCAGTATCACGGTAATGCTCACCAAGCTCAAGCATGGCTTCATCATCCTCTTCATACAGCCATTTCATCTTTACATCATTCCCGGAACGCCCGAAGCCTGTCAGTCTTTTAAGTATCTCATACAGATATTTGGATGACCCGCTGTTTATGTATTCGAGCTGAATGTTTATATTAAGTGCCTTATTCTTCTCAAAATGCAGAGTGATCCATTCATCAAGACGCCTGAAAATCAACTCGGGATTCTCAGGAATTGAACGACCGACAAGTTCCAGATGGTTTGTATCGGGATAATAGACAATACCCGGACAATTCTTTAATTCTTCCTGAATTACATGTTTTTCCATATTCTTATTCTTATTTTATTCGTATCTTAAAGCTTCAATTGGATCTATATTTGCGGCTTTGAGCGCCGGTGCATAACCTGATACCACCCCGACAATAAAGCAAACTGCAACTCCCATTATCACCCATAACCACGGAATGATAAAATTCGATTTCAACATTGAAGATACAACATTGCCGACAAGAATTCCAAGAATTATGCCAAACAGTCCGCCCATCTGCCCGATAAGTACTGATTCAAAAAGGAACTGATATTTTATTGTCCTGGGTTTTGCACCAATAGCCTTCCTCACCCCTATTTCCCTTGTACGCTCAGAAACCGATACGAGCATAATATTCATCAGCCCAACCGCTGCCCCGAATAAAGTAACCAGCCCAATTATGGTAGCCGCTATTGTGACATATTTGATGTTTTTAAGCAGCAGTGCAACAATATTATCACTCTTTGTAACATTGAAATCCGACTCATCCCTCGGATCCAGATTGCGCACTATCCTGAAAATTGCTTCGGCTTCACCAGTCATAATATCCAGATTTGCAGGATTTACAGGCATGACCGTTATACTGAAATTCATATTCGGCCGCGAGAAATATTGTCTTGCCGTTGTAATGGGGATGAAACATACATTGTCAGTGTTGATTGCGCTGGCACCTTTGCTTTTAAGAACTCCTGCAACAACAAATTTCAACCCGGCCACTGATACTTCTTTTCCCACAGGCTCAATGCCCGTGGTAAAAATATGCCTTATTACTTCCGAACCCAAAAGAATGAGCCTCCTGTTCATCTGAATCTCATCAGGGCTGAAGTTCCTTCCTGTAGTTATCTCATATCCTGAAACCGTAAGATAATTCTCATCCACACCGGTAAGATAAATGGTCGGATTGGTTTCTTCTGATCCGTATTTGACCGTGGTCATGCTTGATGCATTAAAAGAAACTGATACTATTGCAGGCTCTTTAAACCCATCCCTGAATTCAGTTGCCTCCCTGTATGAAATACGTGAATAGTTTTTCACCCTGTACTGACTCTCGCCACCAATCATTATATTCATCCCGCGAGAGGTAATAGTAAATGAGTTGGCACCCATCATTGTAAACTGGTTTGTAAGGGAGGATTTTATCGCATCAATTGCTGTAAGTATCCCCACAAGAGCCATTATCCCTATAGCTATTATACCTATTGTAAGGATCGCCCTTACCCTGTTGGATCTGATAGCCCTGACGGAAATCCTTAAATTCTCCCGGAAGATCCCAATTCTCATATA
>CAYWEQ010000086.1:0-8798 GCA_964457185.1 uncultured Rikenellaceae bacterium | reverse complement strand
GGGTCGATAAAGGCCATTAAGCTTACCAGTGTTGCGGGCGCTTACTGGAGAGGAGATGAAAAACGCAGGATGCTCACAAGGATATATGGTATAACATTTCCGAAGCAGAAGATGCTGGATGAATATCTTGTATTCCTTGAGCAGGCTAAAATAAGGGATCACAGGCGCATCGGCAAGGAACTTGAACTCTTTTCATTTTCCCCGAAGGTAGGAATGGGTCTCCCTCTCTGGCTTCCGAAGGGATCGGATATCAGACAGAAGCTGATAGACTTCCTGACATCCATACTGAGAAAAAGAGGTTATAAGATAGTTACAACTCCTCATATAGGGAATGTCAATCTCTATAAGATATCAGGCCATTATGAAAAATATGGCACAACTTCCTTTCAACCTATGTCTACACCGCAGGAAGGTGAACAGTTCATGCTTAAGCCGATGAACTGTCCTCATCACTGTGAGATATACAATGCGACACCGCACTCCTATAAGGAGTTCCCCCTGAGGATGGCTGAATTCGGGACCGTATACAGGTATGAACAGAGCGGCGAGCTGCACGGACTTACAAGAGTAAGAAGCTTTACCCAGGATGATGCCCACCATTTCTGCAGACCTGATCAGCTTGTTGAGGAATTCAAAAGTATTATTGACCTTGTCCTGTATATTTTTAAAATATTGAATTTTAATGATTTCACAGCTCAGATATCATTAAGGGACCCCAATAACAAGGAAAAATACATAGGTTCGGATGAGAACTGGGAAAAAGCAGAACGTGATATTATAAAGGCTGCAGGAGAAAAGAACCTTATAACGACCATAGTTGAGGGAGAAGCTGCATTTTATGGTCCCAAGCTTGATTTTATGGTCAGGGATGCAATTGGCCGAAAATGGCAGCTTGGAACCATACAGGTTGATTATAATCTTCCTGAAAGATTTGACCTTACATATAACGGAAGCGATAATAAGAAACACAGGCCTGTAATGATACACAGGACAATCTTCGGTTCGCTTGAAAGATTCGTGGCTGTTCTCATTGAAAACACAGCCGGGAAATTTCCTCTATGGCTTGCACCCGAAAAAGCAGTTCTGCTGCCAATCAGTGAAAAATTCAACGATTATGCAGGAAATATTTTGGAAGTTCTAAATAATTCCGATATTTGCACACTGATTGATGACAGGAGTGAAAAGATAGGTAAGAAGATCAGGGATAATGAATTAAAGAGGATCCCATATCTTCTGATAATAGGGGAAAAAGAGGTTGAAAGCGGAACTGTTTCAGTAAGAAAACAGGGTGAGGGAGACAAGGGAGTTATGAAAATCAACGAATTTGTTAATTTCATTCGTGAAGAGATAGACAAGGAAATTGCATTGTAACTGCATATAGAATAAACTTAGTATTAACAAAAATTAGGAGGAAATAGTTATAACCGGGCCATTCAGAAGAAATCCCGGCAGGATCACCCAGCCGGCTCATAAAATCAACAACAGGATCACTGCAAAAGTGGTCAGGGTTGTAGGTGATGAAATAGAAACAGAAGTCATGAGCGTCCAGGATGCCCTCAGGCTGGCAGACAAACTGGAGCTCGATCTTGTGGAAATTTCCCCGAATGCGGATCCCCCTGTATGTAAAATTATTGATTATCAGAAGTTTCTCTACCAGCAGAAGAAGAAACAGAAGGAGATCAAGGCGAAGGCAGCAAAGATTGTGGTGAAAGAGATAAGGTTTGGTCCCAATACTGATGATCACGATTATAATTTTAAGCTCAGGCATGCCATCAAATTCCTTGAAGACGGTGCAAAAGTAAGGGCGTACGTATTTTTCAAGGGACGTTCAATATTGTTCAAGGAACAGGGCGAAGTGCTCCTGCTGAGGTTTGCCAATGACCTTGAGGAATACGGAAAGGTTGAACAGCTGCCCAGGCTGGAAGGTAAAAGGATGATCATCTCCTTCTCACCAAAAAAGAAGAAGTAGTTTAAATATATATTGTACGGAAATGCCAAAAATGAAAACAAATCCCGGTGCCAAAAAGAGATTCTCTCTCACCGGAACAGGTAAGATCAAACGTAAACATGCATACAAGAGTCACATCCTGACAAAGAAAGCCACGAAGCGCAAGAGAAATCTATCATATTTCGGACAGGTTGACAAAGCAGACAAAAAGAACGTAAAGCTTTTACTTGCAAGCAGATAATTGTTAACGATTGAGAAATCAAGAAAATAATACTAACCGAATGTTCAGCAAATAAGAGTCCCGTAAAAAGGAACGCTGACTTTCAAAAAAAATGAGTTATGCCAAGATCAGTTAATTCAGTGGCAGCGAAAGCCAGAAGAAAGAAGGTTCTCAAGCAGACAAAAGGAAACTTTCTTTCAAGAAGAAATGTATTCACAGTAGCAAAAAACACGCTTGATAAGGGTCTGGGCTATGCCTACCGTGACAGGCGTAAGAAAAAAGGTGAGTTCAGGTCATTGTGGATACAAAGAATCAATGCGGGTGTGCGTCAGTATGACATGAGCTATTCGGAATTTATCGGTAAGCTCGAGAAAAAAGGTATCGCACTCAACAGGAAAACACTTGCTGACCTGGCAATGAACCATCCCGAAGCCTTCAAGGCTGTAGTGGATAAAGTGAAGTGATTATCTCACCTTCATAAGCAACCTGTTCCATCTTATCTTCTTCAATCCTTTGGCTTCCTTATTGATTGAAAGCCAGATGAACTTCGGCTTGCCTATTATATGATCCTCAGGAACGAAACCCCAGTATCTTGAATCAGCTGAGTTGTGGCGGTTATCGCCCATCATGAAATAATAATCCATCTTAAAGGTGTAGGAATCAGCAGGTGAACCATTAATATATATAGTACCCCCGGCAACATTGATGTCATTCTCCTCATAAACATCAATAATATGCTCATAGAAACAGAGATTTGAAGTATCAAGGCTTACTGTAGTTCCCTTAACCGGTATCCATAGCGGTCCGTAATTATCTTCATTCCATTTGAGATCCGGATCATATGGGAACATCCTCGGATCGTATTTCCCTTCCGGTTCATATATTGCATAGACATCCTTTACATTCACAAACTTTGAGATAGTCTCTGCATTCTGCCTGGTCAGCGGCAAGAAATAAGCTGTTCCGGAAATCATTGTCTGGTCGGACCTGGCAATTTTCAGTCGTTCAAACGCTTTTGGGTTTATGGTGGTTCCATTCGTCACCACACTATATGTTGTCTGCTGACCTTCACTCTCCGGAGCTGGATCACCATTCACGTATAGCACTCCTGCCCTGACAACTATCGTATCCCCAGGCAGTCCCACACATCTTTTTACGTAGTTATCTCTTCTGTCCACCGGCCGGTAAATGATGTTGAACCTGTCCCAGAGTTCTTTCCGTGCAGCCGGAATAAAATCACTTACCGGTCTCTGCTTCATTGTGATATAGCTATCTCTCTCCTGCATTCCACGGGCATTCCTTCTGACTATCTCATAATAGCTTACGGCCGTTTCCTCGAGAACAACCGTGTCGCCCTCCGGAAAATTGAATACTATCGGATCAAACCTTTTAACCTTGCCGCTTCCAGTAAGTCGCTTGTATGGCCAGAGCACCAGATTTGACCATGATTTGGTTTTAATAATTGGTATTGTATGCTGGGTGAATGGGAAAGCAATGGGTGTATTCGGCATTCTCGGGCCATATGCCAGCTTGCTTACAAACAGATGATCTCCGATAAGCAGTGATTTTTCCATCGAGGGAGTAGGAATACGGTAGTTCTGAAAAAGAAAAATATTGATAAGCGTAACCGCGATGACGGCAAAAATCAGGGCATCCAGCCATTCAATAAAAGAACTGTTGTTCCCGTCCCTCCTCTTCCAGAATGTCCAGTTTACCTTCTCCGTTACATACATGTCAAATATTACAGGCAACCCGAGCAGAAGCCAGTAATTACCAATCCATACCACCGCAAGGATATAGATGATGGCTGCAATTGCAAACCTTATATATTTTTTCGGAATCCTGGGAATCATGTCAGTATTGGTTTTTGAAGCGGTAAAAGTAAAAAAATTAATCAGAATCCTAGTATATCGTTCATTGTGAATACACCTTTTCTATTCCTGATGAACTCAGCGGCTATGACGGCACCCAGTGCAAATCCTTTCCTGTTTTTGGCTTCATGCCTTATGCTTATGGTGTCAACCATCGAATCCCACAACACTGTATGGGTGCCGGGAACAACGCCTTCACGAACGGAACGAACAGGTATTAAATTGTCCTGCTTCTGGTATTCAAAGCACCACCCTTTATACCCCGGGTGCTGATTTTTGATGCCGTCAGCAATAGTGATCGCCGTTCCGCTTGGAGAATCAAGCTTTTTTGTATGATGTATCTCTTCGATGGAAACGGTATATTCCTTATAATGTGCCATCTGTTTTGCCAGCTCGGTGCTAAGCCGGAAAAGCAGGTTGACCCCGATGCTGAAATTCGAGGAGTGAATGAATGCTGTCCGGTTCTTCTTGCATATATCTTCAGCTTTATCATAATCATTAAGCCATCCGGTCGTCCCGCTGACAACAGGTATTTTCATGCTGAGGCACTTTGAAATATTTTCAAATGCCGAATGGGGAGACGAGAATTCGATGACAATATCTATATCCTTCATATTTTCTTTGTTCAGATCTCCAGTATTGTCAATATCGATAACCAGTTTTATAACATGCCCCCTGGCGACTGCTATTTCTTCAATTTCATGGCCCATCCTGCCATATCCGATAAGTGCTATGTTCATTCCTTTTATTTTTTGCGAATTTATCTCTTTTAAGGTATGAGCCATCCTAATAATCTCATAAAATTCTTAACAATACGTTAAATTACTTTGTGAAACTTTGTGTCTTGGTGCCTTGGTGGCAAGAAATAATATGCCACAAAGACTCCAAGTCACAAAGGAACACCAAGAAGTAACCAAATAGAAAAATGATTAACTTCCAAAAAAAATATTGATCTATGAAATACTTATTTATTTTATTATCACTAATATACACTATTATGTCAGCTTCATGCAGCTTGCAGAGGAAAGCCGACCTGGCTATAATTAACGGAAAGGTTCTTACAATCGATAGTGAAAATCCTTCAGCCGAAGCGGTTGCTGTAAAAGGTGAAACAATTCTGGCCGTTGGCTCAACTGAAAAGATCTCAGGATATATTGAAGAAGGGGTGACCGAGGTTATTGACGCAAAAGGAAGGCTGGTGATCCCTGGCTTTAATGACGCTCATGTTCATTTCGGGCCTCTCGATCCTGATTACATTGAGCTTCGTTATACAACTGATCCTTCTGTAATTACAGAAAAAGTAAAGGCACAGGTTGCAAGGTCAAAGCCTGGAGAACTCATTCGGGGAGGACACTGGGTTCATGAGTTGTTCCCGGATAAACAATGGCCGGCAAAAGAGCTGGTTGATAAAATATCTCCTGACAATCCTGTACTGCTTAGCCGTGCTGACGGACATTCGGTTCTTGTCAACAGTTATGTCTTGAAAAAATCAGGTATCACAAAAAATACTCCTGATCCATTCGGCGGTGAGATCCAGAAGGATCCTGTTACAGGTGAGCCTACAGGCATTCTTAAGGATGCAGCTATGGACCTGATAAAAACAGGAGATTCAAAAATTGAAAGAAGTGATGAGGAAGAAAAGGAGAAAATCTGGCAGGGATATCTGCTTGCAATGAAGGAAGCTCGTGAATTTGGCGTTACAAGCATTCAGAATGCGGGATGGGGCGATTTCGAAGCTTATGAAAAGCTGCAAAATGAAGGTGAACTGACAAGCAGGATCGATTTAGGTGCTCCGCTGAGCGGTGATACATCAAAACTTGAAAAATACCTTGAGACAGGGAAGAAATATCCAGGAGACGGGAACTGGATCAGGTTTGGATACCTGAAAGCATTTGCTGACGGATCAATAGGCTCCTCAACAGCACTGATGTTTGAACCATATACCGACAACCCGGCAACCTCCGGACTCGCTATGTGGCAGTATGAAGATCTCGAAAAAATGGTTCTGACCGCTGATAAAATGGGCTTTCAGATAGGTATACATGCAATAGGCGATAAAGCAAACAACTGGATACTGAATGCATTTGAAAAGGCTGTTGAAGTGAATGGAAAACGTGACAGCCGTCATCGCGATGAGCACACACAGACGGTGCAGCTGTCTGATATCCCGAGATTTGCACAGCTTGGTGTAATACCTTCAATGCAGCCAACACATTGCATTTCGGACAAGCTGTTCTATGAAAAAAGGGTAGGATTTGAAAGGTGCAAGGGCACCTATGCATGGCGCAGCCTCATCAATGCCGGCTCAACCCTCGCATTCGGAACCGACTACCAGGTCGAACCACTCAATCCAATGGAAGGTCTTTATGCCGCTGTTTCAAGGAAGGATCGTCTTGGCGAGGATGGTGAAGGATGGTTCCCTGAACAGAAGCTTACAATGGAGGAGGCAATAAAATACTATACCCTGGGCTCTGCATATGCACAGTTCATGGATAATAGAAAAGGAATGATCAAACCAGGATATCTGGCTGATATAGTGATCGTTGACCACGACCTGCTGACAATCCCGGAGTCGGAGATCATGAAGACGAAGGTGGATTATACGATTGTTGGAGGAAAGGTGGTGTACGCTTCAGGCAATCGTATTACATGTCCAGCATGCTTAATATTTGCAACGCTTCTTCGCGATTGCTCCCGCAAAACTCAGGTTCTGCCTTAAATTCGATACACACCTTTGGTCTCAGGGGATTCCCCCAGAGGGCACATTTATAATCATCAAGCAGATGGATGCATCTCACTCCTGCCGGCTTGCCTTCAGGCATCCCGGGAATCGGTGATGAGATCGAAAATGCTATGCAGCATGCGCCACAATCCGGACGGCATTCCATAGAAGAAAGATAAAAGATAAAAGTAAAAAGATAAAAGTAAAAAGATAAAAGTAAAAAGTCAACTATCTGAATTAATATCCATTGTGCCATGCGCCCCCTCGCTTTGCTCGGGGCAGGCTTTTGCGCCGTTGCGCCTTTGTGCCTTTTTACTACCTTTACAAAAACATTTTTGATGAGAATCGATATTCTTACCGTTTGCCCGGAGCTGCTGGAAAGTCCTCTGAATCACTCCATTATTAAGAGAGCAAGGGAAAAAGGTCTTGTTGAGATCAATGTTATCAACCTGAGGGATTTCACTACTGATAAATACAAAACAGTGGATGATTATGCCTTCGGCGGAGGAGCCGGAATGGTTATGATGATTGAGCCTGTCTATAAAGCAATTGAAAAACTGAAGAGTGAAAGAGATTATGATGAAATAATATATACCTCACCTGACGGGGAAAAATTTACGCAGAAGATGGCAAACAGCTTATCCCTGCAGAACAATATAATAATCCTTGCCGGACATTATAAAGGTATTGATCAGAGAATACGGGATCACCTGGTAACAAGGGAGATATCTGTCGGCGATTATGTTCTATCAGGCGGGGAAATGCCTGCCGCCATCATCACTGATGCCATCGTGAGACTTATCCCGGGAGCTATCTCCGACGAACAATCAGCCCTTTCCGATTCTTTCCAGGATGATCTCCTCGCTCCTCCCGTTTATACCCGGCCGGCAGATTTCAAAGGCTGGAAAGTGCCTGAGGTTCTTTTATCCGGGCATGCTTCCGAGATTGAAAAATGGAGGCATGAGCAGGCTGAGGAGAGGACAAGGAGACTGAGGCCCGATCTGCTTAAAGAATAAGGTCTTGCAGGTCTTGCAGGACATAATTTTGGAAATGAGGAAAAGCTTTCGTAAAATTGTGACTAATATTTTCTAAATTATAACTATTTAGTAATCAACAACATGAAGACACAGGATTATATTGAACGGGAAGATAAGTATGGTGCTCACAATTACCATCCTCTTCCTGTGGTTCTTGAGAGAGGTGAAGGTCCGTTCGTATGGGATGTTGAGGGAAAAAGGTATTTTGACTTCCTGTCAGCTTATTCAGCTGTAAACCAGGGTCATTGTCATCCCAAGATAATCAAAGCTCTGACGGAGCAGGCTCAGAGGCTCACACTCACTTCAAGGGCATTTTATAATGCTGTTCTGGGAGAATACGAGGAGTATATAACAAAATATTTCGGTTACGATAAAGTACTCCCGATGAATTCAGGCGCTGAAGCAGATGAAACTGCACTCAAGCTATGCCGCAAATGGGCATACAAGAAAAAAGGGATAAACCAGGATAAGGCAAAGATCATCTGCTGTGAAGGCAATTTTCATGGACGTACAATTACTATAGTATCAATGTCGACCGATCCGGATGCAAGGAACGATTACGGACCTTTTACACCGGGGTTCATCATTATACCATACAATGATATCAACGCTCTTGAAGAAGCTCTTAGGGATCCGGATGTGGCAGGATTTCTCGTTGAGCCTATCCAGGGAGAAGCAGGCGTGTATGTACCGGATGATGGCTACCTGAAAAAATCATACGACCTGTGTAAAAAACACAATGTACTTTTCATAGCGGATGAAGTACAGACTGGTCTGGCACGGACAGGGAAGCAGCTTGCCTGCGACCATGAAGGAGTTCGTCCTGATATCCTGATCCTCGGAAAAGCCCTTTCAGGAGGCGTGATGCCAATATCTGTTGTCCTTGCCGATGATGATATTATGCTGACAATAAAACCTGGAGAGCATGGTTCCACATTCGGAGGCAATCCCCTTGCAGGTAAAGTGGCAATTGCAGCGCTCGAAGTAATTAAAGATGAAA
>CAYWEQ010000085.1:0-8876 GCA_964457185.1 uncultured Rikenellaceae bacterium | reverse complement strand
TTGTGAATATTTACCGGCTCACCTTTCATTTCAATTTTCTGAGCAGTGGTTTTTGCTTCCGGGATCACAATATAGAGGATCAGATAAAGAAGGATTCCAAAACCTCCCATTATGGCAAGAATAAAGAAGATCACTCTTACCAGCCACGGTTCCATTCGCCAGTAGGCACCCATGCCTGAACAGACACCGCCTATTATCCGGTTATCAGGATCGCGGTACATCCTGTGATAACCTGGTGATGAGAATTTCTCACGAGCAGAAGTTGATTCATTGTCGGAAATATCCTCCGGCGTGCCAAGGACCGATATCGCCTGGCGGACATCATCCATCGTTATTACCTGCTTATAAGCTGTCAGACTTGCACGGAAGAGTTCCCCCATCCTCGATTCAATATCGGAAAGAATTTCAGATGAGCTCTCCTCTTCAGCAAAGTGAAGCTCAAGGTTCTTCAGGTACCTTTTCAGTTCGGCATAAGCATCTTCATCAATATTGAATGAATAGCCCCCGAGATTAATACTTACTGTTATTTTCATGGTTCTTTTAAATATTTACTACTATATAATACATGTAACATGACAATGCAAAGATATATAAATAAATTAATACTATGCAATACATAGTAGTAAAAAAATCATAATATTTATTAACATTTTTTATAAGATGCAGAGAATGAGAGAGATAAAAATGAAATTTTTTTGCAAAAAAATTAGAACTCTTTGTTTTTTATTGTATTTGGACCCACCTTCGCCCTTCGGGCACTCCCCCCAAGGGAGGAGAAAAGGCTGGTTTTTATATAAATCTTTATAAAAGATTGGATTTTTCCCCCTTCAGGGGGGATACTGCTTTAGCGGCAGGGGGGTATTATGATAAACCAGGATTCCCTATATTTATCCGTCAAATTTTGTAATCATGAAAAAATACAAATGGGGCATTCTGGCTCCCGGGAAGATGTCGGCCAAGTTCACAAAAGGCCTGAAGCTGCTTGAAAATGCTGAATTATATGCAGTAGGCTCACGCGACCTCGAGCGTGCAATTTTGTTTGCTTCTGACTATGGTTTTAAAAAATACTTTGGAAGCTATGAGGAGCTGGCAGCTGATCCGGCACTTGAAGTCGTATACATAGCATCACCCCATTCGCATCACCATGATCATACAATGCTGTGCCTGCGAAACGGGAAGCATGTTATCTGTGAGAAGGCATTTGCATTAAATACAAAAGAGGTTAAGGAAATGATCAGCGAGGCAAAGAAACAGAATGTCTTTCTGATGGAAGCGTTATGGCCTCCTTTTCAACCCTTTTATAAAAAGGCAAATGAGGTTCTTAAATCAGGAATACTTGGGAAAATTGTGCATCTGGATGGATATTTTTCATTTATTCCCCCATATGATCCGGACGACAGGAAATTCAACATTGCTCTCGGAGGCGGTTCTCTCCTTGATATTGGTATCTATCCTGTTATTGATGCGCTGACGTTCCTGGGCGTGCCTTCGGAAATAAAAGCCACAGCCGTGTTTGGTGAAACCGGATCGGAGGAATCACTGAGCATGATATTCAGTTATAAGGATGGAAGAATGGCTTCGATGTACAGCTCATTCAGGACGGCCATCGGCATTGGCTGCGAAATCTATTGTGAAAAAGGGAACCTGACAGTTACCCGGGGCAGGGATATGAATCAGGAGGTGATCCTTGAACTGCAAGGTAAAGAAAAGCAGGAATTCACATTCTCTCCGCCGGCAATGGGTTATCACTTGGAGGCAGAGGAAGTTATGAAGTGTCTGAATGAGGGCAGGACTGAAAGCCCTGTTGTTCCTCTCTCTTTCAGTCTCGATCTTATGCAAACACTCGACCGGATCCGAAATGCTGCCGGTATTGTTTTCCCCGGCAGAGACTGAAAATAGAGGGCGAGATCGAAGCGAAGCGTAGATTCCGCGAAGCGGAAGCGGGAGGGGGAGAAAAGGAGGAAGAAACAAGAAAAACCAGATTGCATGATCAATAATGTCCGATAAAAATCAAGATATTAAATCTGAAGGTTCATTTTACAGGAAAAAATTCTTTCTGAGTCTTATAATACCAGTGACTTTCGTATTCCTCATGTGGCTGGTGAAGATCATTGAGGTGTTATTTGAAATGGATCTGTCAGATCTTGGGATATATCCATTATCGCTGGAAGGGCTTCCCGGAATTATCTTCTCACCGTTCATTCATGACGATTTCACACATCTGTTGAACAACTCATTGCCGCTGCTGCTGCTTTCTGTTGCCCTGTTTTATTTTTATTCGGAAGTAGCGCTTAAGGTTTTTACCTGGACATATTTACTTACAGGTTTGCTGGTATGGCTTGGAGGTCGGGAAGCCTGGCATATCGGCGCCAGCGGACTTGTATACGGACTTGCCTCGTTCCTTTTTTTCAGCGGAATTATCCGCCGTTATTTCAGGCTGATAGCCTTGTCGCTGCTGGTTGTTTTCCTGTATGGCGAGATGGTATGGGGACTCTTTCCCGGCATTTATAAGAACATTTCCTGGGAATCTCATATGCTTGGGTTTTTCTCGGGCATCGTACTTGCAGTCTGGTACAGGAAGGAGGGGCCCCAGAGGCCGGTGTATGAGTGGATGGAGGAAGAGGTTGAAAAGGTTGAAGGAGTTGAAGAGGTTGAAGAAGTGAAGGAGGATAAGATGAATTGGGAAAAATAATTGTTATTAGTTATTTTTAAACCTGTGTTATATTGTATGGATTGAAGAAGAAACCTCAGAATGGATCTGTCGGTAATAATAGTTAGTTATAAAGGACTGGAGAGGCTTGAAGGATGCCTCGAATCGCTGGAGAACTTTAGCAGCAAAAGCTTCAGTCTGGAGGTTATTGTGGTAAACAATAATCCCGGCGACACTGCTTTAAACAGGATTGAGACAAGATTTCAGGAATTCAGATTTATTCATAACAGCGTAAATGGAGGATACTCAAACGGATGCAATCTTGGCTGCTCAAAAGCCTCTGGAAATTATTTACTTATCCTTAATCCCGACACCATCACAAGAGAAGAAGAGATAAGTAAACTTTTAGAAGCTGCCAGATCCAATCCCTCATATTATATAGTATCGTGCCGGCAGGTCAGGAAAAACGGAAAAGAGAGCAAAGCTTATGGAACATTCCCCTGGAAAAAATCCCGCGTTAAAGAGGAATATATTGCAGATGTAACATTTCCTGACTGGGTTTCCGGATCGGTAATGTTGATGCATAAGGATATTTTTTTCCGACAGAACGGTTTTGATGAGGATTTCTGGATGTATTACGAGGATATTGATCTTTGCCGCCGCATCAGAAATTCCGGAGGGGAAATTGCTTTCTACAATACAATGACAATTGAACATAATCACGGAGCAAGCTCACGGACAGACCTGAAAACAACTTCAATTTCAAAATGTGAAGTTCAGATATCCAGGCATTTATATATTCACAAACATGAGAGAGGAATAAGAAGGATTCTCTTGCAGTCCTTTATTGTAACAGACAATATTTTAACTGGCATCATTACGGGTTTAATTGGCCTGATTCTGTTTTTCATCCCGAAACTGTTTGTAAGGTTCCTTCTGTTCATAAGATTGCTCGGTTATTATTCAGGTTCCCTGGTCAGGGGTTCATGGTTAAGCCCGAGATCTGTGAATTTCAGGAAACAGATATCTATGTAGCACTTTCATCCCAACTGCAAAGTGTTAAAAAAAATAAATTTTCCCGGTTTCATTTTACTAAATATTTGATTCGCTAAAATATATCTCCATCTTTGAAACCGGATTTTGCATCATTGCTACAGAAATCCAGTATAAAGTATTGATAATCAAAAAAAAGCTACAATGAAAAAGCCAGCTGTTCAGAATGCAATTTTATTTTTGTTGCTTATTCTGATTTCAGAAGCAGTATCAGGACAGGATGCGAAAAACCAGCAGGATACTTTAAGAAAGAATGCCGTGAAGATTTTCCTTGACTGCCAAGATTGTGATATGAACTATACCAGGCAGGAAATACCATACATTAATTATGTCAGGGATATTCACGATGCACAGGTCGTTATACTTGTATCTGAACAGGATGCCGGCAGCGGCGGAAATCAGTATACTTATACATTTCATGGACAATTGGATTTTCAGGGAATGGATGATACTCTCAGCTATACCACCAGTCCTGACCAGACCGGTACAATAATACGGCAGAAAAGGACAGCCCTGCTGAAGATGGGACTGATGAGATATGTGGCAAAGACTCCCTTATTCAATGAAATTGAGATCAGGCATAATGAAGAACTCGGATCTCAGGAAGTCATCGACAGGTGGAACAACTGGGTATTTGAGTTATCAACAGAACCTCAGTTTGAATCGGAAGAAGCACAGAAAGTACTCGAACTACGGAATTCGATAAACATCTCCAAGATTACACCGGAAATAAAACTTGAAGTAGAAATGGATCATAATTATCAGCGGGAGAAATTTATTGAAAATGCAAATACCGATTCAGTTATTTCATCCACGTATTCAACAAGGTCAGCCCGGATACAAAACCTGTTCGTGAAAAGTCTCGGAGATCACTGGTCAGCCGGAGTAAAATGGGATCTCGGCTCGTCAACACGGGAGAATTATAATTTTAAGACCGAAATCCTCCCATCAATTGAATATGACATATTTCCTTATTCAGAAGCAACCCACCGGCAATTAAGGATTTTATACGGTGCAGGCTATCAATACAATAATTATCTCGATTCAACAATTTACAATAAAACCTACGAGCACCTGTATTTACAAATGCTGGGTGTTGCGTTTCAGGTACAAAAAAAATGGGGATCGATAAATATATCACTTACAGGTTCTAACTATTTTCATGATTTTGCCAAGAACAGGATCGAACTGAATTCATTTATCAATGTAAGGATATTTAAGGGATTGTCATTGCAGATCTATGGCGGAGCAGCCCACATTAATGACCAGTTAAATCTGAAGAAAGGAGTTATTTCTGAAGCTGAGAGGTTATTGCAGCTGAGAGAGCTTGCTACAAAATACCGGGTTGAAGGAGGAATAGAAATTACATATACCTTCGGTTCAATTTATAATAATGTGGTTAATCCTAGATTTGGTAATGGAGGAGAAGATTTTCATTATTAGGAAATAAAACTCAAAGCGCCGGCAGATGCATGAACGGTTCAGGTTTAAAAGCAAGGATGAGCTTCTTCTGAAAGCAAAGGAGCTTAATCTGGATCTGCCTTTTAACGATGATCTTACGCCATTAACAGAATCAGCAGATATTGAAGGCTTCAGTATTGCCAACAGGATGGTGGTCCAGCCTATGGAAGGATACGATTCTGAGTATGACGGATCACCCTCTGACCTGACACGAAGAAGATATCTTCGCTTTGCTGAAGGCGGAAGCGGGATAATATGGTTTGAGGCAGTATCCGTTTCACCTGAAGGCAGGTCAAACCCGCATCAGCTCTGGATGCAGAAGAAGAACTCTGATAAATATTCCTTTCTGAACGATGAAATAAGGAAACATGCAAGCAGGCAGGGGTTTGATCCGATGCTGGTGATCCAGCTTACGCATTCAGGACGTTACAGCAATCCGGAAGGAAAATCCTCACCTCAGGTTGCTTCAATAAATCCTGTCCTTGACGGGACCACACCTCATATACTTACTGATGACGAGCTTAAAAGAATTCAGGATCAATACGTTATGGTGTCGGTCCTTGCTGCCCGGTCAGGATTTAATGCTGTTGATATTAAGGCCTGCCATGGGTACCTGGTGGCCGAGCTTCTTGCTTCAAAAAACCGACAAAACAGCATATTCGGTGGTGAAGAGACAGAAAGTAGATTCAGGTTTCTTATTGAAACCGCTGACAGGTTAAGAAATGAAATTCCGGATGTGATCATTACAACACGACTCAATATTTCAGATCTTTACAGTGGAGGTTTCGGTATTGATGAGAACGGACAGCCTGATTTCACTGAGCCGTTAAAACTGGTTGAGGAATTGCAGAAGCACGGGATGAGGCTGATCAATATCAGCATGGGAAGTCCTTATTTTAATCCTCATGTAACAAGACCATATGATAATTCCCTTCCCGGGCAGAAGGTCCCTGAAGAGCACCCCCTGGAAGGTGTCGTGAGAATGATAAAGGGAACAGCCCTGTTTCAAAAGAGATTTCCTGAGATATCTTTTGCAGGTTCGGCATATTCATGGCTCAGGCAATATGCTCCTCATGCAGGAGCTGAGGTTCTTATGAAGGGTGATGCTTCCTTTATAGGATTCGGGCGAAACTCTTTTGCATATCCTTCCATGCCGTCGGATATTATAAAGAAAGGCAAACCGGATCCTTCAAAATTCTGTATCACGTGCTCCGGTTGCACACGCCTGATCCGCAACTTGAGACCCGGCGGGTGTGTAATTCATGACAGAGAGATATACGGAGCTGAACTGAAAAAACTGATCGCTGATGGACGCTGAAATTAAAAATATCAGGAGTTTTGAAATCTCCTGTTACAGGATCAATACCCTCATAATCGGCAGCGGAGCGGCATCACTCAATGCGGCTGTTTCACTGCACAGATCAGGACAGAAAGACATAATTATTGCAACGTCAAAGTGGGGGGGAGGTACTTCAAATAATGCAGGTTCGGACAAGCAGACATACTATAAACTTTCTCTCAGCGGAGAAAAAGGAGATTCGGTCATCGAAATGGCAAAGGATCTTTTCAGCGGGCATTGCATGCATGGTGATATTGCTCTTTGCGAAGCCCAGGGCTCGGTCAGGGCATTCATGAATCTTGTCAGTCTGGGCGTCCCTTTTCCGCATGACAAATATGGAAGCTGGGCAGGGTACAAAACTGATAATGATGCCGGGGCGAGGGCCACTTCAGCCGGTCCGTATACTTCAAAGATAATGTTTGAGGTTCTGGCCGGTGAAGTGAAAAGAAATAGAATAAAAATTCTTGACCGTCACCAGGTCGTTGCTCTCCTGACAGACAGGAACAGGGCAAATGTAATTGGAGCACTGGCGATAAACATGAGAGTCAAAGATCCGTTTAAGGCATTCGTTTTGTTCAGTTGCATGAATGTGGTTCTGGGGACAGGCGGTCCGGCCGGGATTTATGAGGCAAGCGTTTATCCTGTATCCCAGGCAGGATCAATTGGCATGGCATTTAAAGCAGGAGCTTCCGGGCAGAACCTTACTGAATCACAGTTCGGGATTGCTTCAACAAAATTCAGATGGAACCTTTCAGGAAGCTATCAGCAGGCTATTCCTGCATATTTTTCAACTGATAAAAACGGTTCCGGCAGACATGAGTTTTTAAATGATTTCTTCCCTGATATAAGAGCTCTTTCAAGAGCAATTTTCATGAAAGGCAATCAGTGGCCTTTCGATCCGGGGAAGATTAAAAACTCCGGATCTTCACTTATAGATCTCCTGGTATACAGGGAGATAACAGAAAAAGGACGGAGAGTATATCTTGATTTTACCAGGAATCCTGAATATAATAAAGAAGGATCATTCTCAGTTGAGAATCTTGATCGGGAGGTATTTGATTTTCTCAGCAGATCCGGTGCATTAAACGACATTCCGCTTGAAAGACTTCTTGCTCTTAATGCTCCGGCATACTCACTTTATTTGGATCACGGAATTGACCTGGCCGCTGAGCCTCTTCAGATCGCAGTCTGTGCTCAGCATAATAATGGCGGTCTCAAGGCTGGAATATGGTGGGAATCTGACCTGAAACATCTTTTCCCCGTAGGCGAGGTGAATGGTTCTCACGGAGTTTACAGACCGGGAGGAGCAGCACTTAATTCAGGACAGGTAGGAAGTTTAAGGGCGGCCCAATATATCTGTGCGAAATACAATGCTCCTGCTACGGGGTCAGATGATCTGCTTAAAGAGGCAGGAGAGCAGATAGATACAGAACTGGCACATGCTGAAAATTGGCTGCAATCAGGAAAAACATCAGACAACCGTCGATATCTTGCAGAAATACGGAAAAGAATGTCGGAAGCTGGCGGGATTATCAGGAGCCTTCAGAAAGTGACAACTGCATTTGCTGATGCTGAGGAAATGACAAGGTATCTTCCCGGGAAAATTGGTGCCGGCACTGTAAAGGAGCTTGCTGAAGCCTTCCTTCTGAATGACCACTGCCTGACACATTATGTTTATCTCGATGCAATCAAAACATATCTTGAAAAGGGAGGAAGGAGCAGGGGATCATACATGGTTATGGAAGATGAAGATTATCTGCTTGAAGACATAGCAGAAGGAAAACGAAAGCCTGATCTGTGTCAGTATGACAGGAATATCGAGAATAATATTTTAGAGGTTGGATACAGGGATGGAGCTACAATTAAGAAAAATGTGAAAGTCAGGGACATACCAGTTCAGGATCTCTGGTTTGAAAAAGTCTGGAAGGATTTTATTCATGATAATATCAGCGGGTGTTGACCATTTCGCCCAAATTATTACCTTTACCGCCATATTTTCGGTATAACCTGGTAATATCCGTTTACGATGAATCATAAACCTGTCGCTGTTATTACAGGCGCCAGCAGAGGGATTGGAAGGGCAATAGCAATTTCTCTCGCTTCTGAAGGTTTTGACATCGCAGCAATAGCCCGCTCCACCGACAGTGAAGGGATGGAAATACTTGGTTCTGAAGTTGAAAAAAGAGGAGCAGAGTTTTTTCCGATCGGACTGGACATTTCCTGTACAGATTGTCAGACTGAAGTCGTTTCAAACATACTTGCAAGATATGGCAGGATAGATTTCCTGGTGAACAATGCAGGTGTGGCACCGCTTAAGCGGAGCGATCTCCTTGAAATGACCGAGGAAAGCTATAACCGGGTAATGAACATAAA
>CAYWEQ010000084.1:0-9287 GCA_964457185.1 uncultured Rikenellaceae bacterium | reverse complement strand
CCGGAGGCCAGCTTACTGACTGGGCAGGCCATCATATTGATATTGCAAACTGGGGTGCAGGGCTTGAATACACCGGTCCGGTTGAGATATCAGGTACTGGTGTCTATCCGATGGAAGGAATTTATAATGTCCCTGTCGAATATGACTTCCTATGCCGCTATGTCAACGGCATAGAGATGAGGGTGGCAAATGCCTCCAGACTGGAATATGGCATGGGAACGACCTGGTATGGCGAGAAGGGCTGGATACATACCGACAGGGGTAACGTCCTTACCGCCTCTGATCCGAAAATACTCGAAGAGGTAATTGGCGAAAATGAAATTCATCTTTATAAAAGTGATAACCACTGGCAGAATTTCGTTGACAGCGTCCGTACAGGCACAAAGGCAATAGCTCCGATAGAGCCTGCCTATCGTGCCATCTCTGTGGCACTGCTGGGAGAAATGGCAATGACCACGGGACAAACGATCTACTGGGATCCCGTTAATGAAACAATAACCGGCAATGAAAGGGCAAGCCGGCTTCTGGGCAGGCCTTACCGCAATCCATGGAGTTTACCAACCGTTTAATCTTAAAAATATGAGAAAGCAATATCTATTATATCTGCTGGCAGCTGCTTTAATAACTCTTTTGTCTTCCTGCAAGCAAACACCTGTGTATAAAGCACTGATAATCACCGGACAAAGTGATCATGACTGGAAAGTGAGCTCTGAGGCCGTGAAGCAGATCCTTGATGAGACTGGTATGTTCTCCACTGTAATTGCCACCTCCCCCGGGAAAGGGGAAGATATGTCGGGTTTTAATCCTGATTTTTCAGGGTACGACCTTGTCGTACTTGATTATGAAGGTGATACATGGCCTGAGAAGACAACTGGATCACTGATTGAATATGTCGAAAACGGAGGAGGAGTTGTATTGTACAACGCGAAAAGAGACCCGGGCGGCGCTTCTGCAGATTCAATATCAGTATCCGAAAGACACGATTTTGAGGTACGGATAACTGTTTCAGATCACCCGGTAACAAAGGGATTGCCGGTACGATGGCTTCATCCGTACGACGAAATTATCCAGGGGATTAAATTTGCAGGAGAGGATGTGCAGGTTCTTGCCGCTGCTTTTTCAGGTAATCCATTTTCAGGTACCGGCAGGAGAGATCCTGTACTGGTAGCCAGAAACAGAGGGCAGGGAAGGATTTTTGCCACTTTGATCGGAACTCCTGACGGGAAAGAGAATCAGGCTTTGCACTGTGCAGGCTTTATCGTTACACTGCAGAGAGGTGCCGAGTGGGCAGCAACAGGCAGTGTGACACAGGAGGTGCCTTTTGATTTCCCCACAGCTGCAGGTGCCGTATTATGGACTGATTTTAAAGGAATGACCCCTGAAGAGATATTTGAGAATATCGGAAATTATGATATTGGAAAGAGCACGAAGTATTTTACCCTTCTGCAAAGCCAGATACGCAAGGCAGCAGGAGATGAGAAAAAACTTCTGAAGCTCGAAAAGAATATGGTGGATGTCCTGGGAAACGATGAAGCTTCTGATGATGCGAAGAAGCTTATCCTCAGGGAACTGAGCTGGATGGGAACGGATTACTGTATCCCTGCAATAAAAGCTCTTGCCTCCGATCCTGAATTGAGTGATGATGTGGAATTTGCATTGACAAGATTACAATAATCATGTTCTCCCTTGTCATCCCCGTATTCAATGAAGAGAAGCTGATTGACGAGCTTGCCAGACGCACCGTATCAGCAGTTGAATCTTTTACAAAGGATTATGAGATGATCTTTGTGGATGACGGCAGTACTGATAAGAGTGTCGACACTATCCTTGCCTGGAGAGAAAAGAATAATAAGATTAAAATATTATCGCTCTCGAAAAACTTCGGCCACCAGGCAGCACTTACTGCCGGACTTGAACATGCAGGGGGAGATATTGTAGCGATGATGGACGGAGATCTTCAGGATCCGCCGGAACTTCTGGCAGAGATGTACCGGAAAACAGTTGAGGAAGACTATGATATTATAAGTGCAAAAAGGACCGGAAGGAAAGGGATTAAAAGCCGTGATCTGTACGCAGTACTGTTTCATTCGATATTTAAGAATATCGGTGATATCCGGTCAATGGGAGATTACGGTAACTATTCGGTGATGAAGAGAGTTGCTGTTGATGCCCTGCTTTCAATGAGGGAAAAAGTGCGCTATCTGCCGGGATTAAGAACTTACATCGGCTTCAGGCACGGTGATGTAGAGTATATACGGGAAGAAAGGTTCAGGGGCAAGCCAAAGATGACAATAAGGAAACTGTTCACTCTTGCTTCTGATGCGATCTTTTCATTTTCAAGATTTCCCGTAAGGTTTTGCCTTGTACTGGGTACCCTGGGAACAATTGTCTTCATGGGTGCCGGCATATACGTTCTGATAGCAAAAGCCACGGGAATTGCTGTTCCCGGCTGGTCATCCATATTACTGAGCATCTATTTCCTTGGTTCTGTACAGCTGGTATTTCTCGGAGTATTGGGAGAGTATATCTTCAGGAATTACAAGGAATCACAAAACCGTCCGGTCTATTTTGTCAGGAAATTCTATGGCGATACTCCTGGATGATGATGTCACAAAATGGGCTGAAATATATCTTTTTCATCAGTGCAGCATTTCTGCTTGTCATAATGATATATTTTAGCAGGTATGCAGGGATATCATGTGACGAAGTACTTCATTATGGTCAGTCTGAATCAGTCTATGATTTTTTTGCAACAGGAGGCAGGGATCAGTCTGCCCTCGACACTCCTGATTCACGCCTGAAATATTATGGCCAGTCGTATGATAACCTGACGACTATTCTGATACACTGGCTCAGGATTGATGATATTTACAGGTTCAGGCATCTGATGAGCTCACTGGCGGGCTGGACTGTTATTTTATTAACAGCGCTTTTTGCCGTCTGGCTTACAGGATACAGGACAGGGATTATTGTCTTATTCCTTTACGTGGTTTCTCCGACTTTCATGGGACATGCCATGAATAACCTTAAAGATATCCCGTTCGCACTGGGATATGTTGCATCAATATTCTTCAGCCTGAAATTTCTGTTTCCCGAAAAGAAAAGTTCATTTCCTGATGCTGTACTTCTTACTTTAAGTATAGCCATAGCACTAAGCATAAGAGCAGGAGGACTGTTGCTGATAAGCTATCTTTTTCTTTTTTTCTGCGTCAGTTTTTTACTAAAAAGCATCCGCGAAAAAAGAATTAATTACACTGAAGGCTGGAAAAGCCTGATAATAATGATACTGGTTTCGGGAGCTGCCTATTTCCTGAGTATTCTTCTCTGGCCCTATGCACTGCAGGATCCGTTCAGGAATGTAATTGAATCATACCGAGTAATGGCGCATTTCCCGTCCACTTTCAGACAGATATTTGAAGGTAAAATGATGTGGTCCGATTTTATGCCATGGTATTATCTTCTGAAATCCATGGCAGTAACAATCCCGGTTATTGTAATGACCGGAATTATTTTTTTTGCGGCATTCACTAAAAAGATAATTAACTCTGGAAAAGCTTTGTTATTCAGCCTGGTGATTTTCACAATCTTATTTCCTGTTGTTTTTGTAATGGTTGAGAAATCAAACCTGTACAGTTCCTGGCGCCAGTTCCTTTTTGTCTATCCTTTGATTATTCTTATTGCCGCAACCGGATTCAGCCTGATCTTTGATGTGGTAAAGAACAGATTATTCAGGTGGGCTCTCTTTACTCTCCTGTTTCTGCTTTCAGTACATCCGGTAAAATTCATGGCTAAAAACAGGTCTTATTATTACTTGTATTATAATCAGCTGACTGGAGGATTGCATGGTGCTTACGGCAATTATGAGACAGATTATTATTATATCGGACAGACCGAAGCATCAGACTGGCTGATCAGTTATCTCAATAATACTAATAACGATACAGCAATTGTCAAAGCAACATTCTCTGTCGAATGGCAATTCCGGAATAATCCCGGAATCCGGACATCATATTTCAGGAATGAAGAGAGAAGCCAGAATGACTGGGATTATTCGATTATTACCAACAGGTATATTCCCCCTGACAGGCTTAAGAAAAAGGCATGGCCACCGGCTAACGCCATACATATAATATATGCTGACAGTGTTCCTCTTTGTGCTGTTCTTGAAAGGAAGACAAAGGCGGATTATTACGGTTTTAAAGCCCTTGAGGAGGGGAGGAACAGCGATGCTGTCAGCTTCTTTAACGAGGCTCTGAAAATTAACGATGAGGATGAAATGATTTTTTATAATTTTGCCAGGGCACTTTATAATGACGGACAGGCCACAAAAGCGGATTCTGTTTTGAAGAGGGCGCTAGAAATAAATCCGGAATTTGAACCTGCTCTTATGTACCTGGGTAATATCTCACGGGCACAGGGGAGAGAAGACCTGGCAGTTGATTATTATGAAAAGGTTATTAATATAAACAAGAAGTATTTCAGAGCATATGTTGATCTGGCGGAAATTTTGGCTGACCTGGACATGCAAAAAGCCCGGAAGCTGTTAAGGACCTGCCTGATGATAAATCCCGGATACAAGCCGGCGATCATGATTCTGGCAGATACTTACAGGAACAGTGATCCGGATATAGCTGAGAAATATGACAGACTGGCTGAAACAATTAAATAATCATAAAACCATCACAAAATGAAAAAAGCGATATTAATTCTTTCTTTATCAGTGGTATTGTTACTAACAGGACTAACTATGGCTTTTGCCCAGGAAGTGCCGCAGCCTCAGAAGGATACGGTAAATATAGATACGGATGCCAAACCGACTTTCTATTATGCAGTTGAAGATGAGGAGTCAGCTGAAGAGGCAAAAGGTAAAAGCTCCACAGGTCTGATGGCAATAATAGCCGGAGCTGTCGTCGTAGTAGGCGGAGTAGTCTTATTCCTCCTCAGGAAAAAGAAATAGGGTACAGGTTAAGGCCTTTGCGTCATTATATCTTTACCCATACGTTCCCCTTTGCATTCGAGTTCACGACGGAGTGGATGAATTTCATCCCCCTGACACCATCATGCACGGTTGGAAACTCTCCGGGCCTGAATTTTCCTTTGCGGATCGACTTTGCCGCACCCTTGTAGATATTTGCCAGGGCTTCGTATATTCCTTCCGGGTGTCCTGCAGGCATTGTGTGTCCCTCTTCAGCCATTTTATCATTGTACCCGTGAGCGGGCTTAAAAACTTTTGTTGGCTCTGAATCACTTAGCAGGTAAAGGTAGTTTGGATTTTCCTGACCCCATTTGAGACTTCCCTTTGAGCCATATACAGCAATAGTAAGATTATTCTCTTCTCCGGCGCACACCTGGCTGGATCTTATAACTCCCTTGAGCTTTTTGCTGAAACGCAGAAGTACCGTACCGTCAAGATCGAGTTTTACACCATCCTTCACCGGATTAAGATCCGACAGCACCTCCTTTATCTCAAGTCCGGTGGTATACTCAATAAGGTTGAAGGCATGCACCCCTATATCTCCCATGCAGCTGCTTACACCGGCAAATTTCGGATCGAGTCGCCAGACACCGGTTATCCTGCTGCCTGTTCCATGAATAATTGCATTGATCCATCCCTGGTAATATTGTGCGTCAATGCGCTGAATAGTGCCAAGAATACCTCTGGCGATCATATCACGCATCTGTCTCACCATCGGGTATCCTGTATAAGTATGAGTCAGCGCAAAGGTCAGCTTGTTCTTAGCCACAAGCTTTTCCAGGTCGAGAGCCTCTTTTACGGTAAGTGTCATCGGCTTCTCGCAGACAAGATGGAAACCGTTGTTAAGAAATTTCCTGGCAAAAGGATAATGAAGAGCATTAGGTGTAACAATTGCTATGACTTCCATTCTCTCATTTTTCGAGAATGCAAGCTCACCTTTGATAAGGGCATCAACGCTGTTATAGCAGCGGTCAAGGCTTAAACCTTCCTTTATTGCAAACTCCTTGCTCCTGGTATAATCCTTGTCGAAGACACCGCCAACAAGTTCGTAGTCGTTGCAGATACGTGAGGCACGGCGGTGAGCGTCACCGATGAAAGCACCAATGCCGCCTCCTATCATTCCCAGCTTTATCTTTTTCATGATATTTTCAGTTTTATGATTATGTTCTTTTTCTGAAATGCAGATAAATAAAACAGACAATCAATATTGCAGGCACTATTGATACGTATTTCAGTGTATTTGCTCCTCCTGTGAGTTGAGTCTGTGCCCAGATTGCAGCTTCCTGCGATCCGGCAGCAGCATTTTTTAAAACATCGATTATCTGTCCTGCCGGTACTGCAGCGGCTGTCTGGGCATCAAAAATTGCACCCAGAGCCGGCTGGGCGATTGCACCTCCCAGGAAACCAATACCTCCCATAATTGCCAGTCCCAGCGCACCGCTTTGTGGTATGTTTTCAGACACAAATCCAAGCATGGTCGGCCAGAAGAATGCAATACCGAGTGCAAAAACTCCGGCAGCAGCAAATACCATTACTCCGCTGGCATATCCCATCAGCATTAATCCGATAAATGCAAGGGCAGCAGAAGTGAGTAATATTAAAGTGGATCTGACATTATGTACAAGGGTTCCCCCGAACAGACGTGCGATAGCCATTATACCGGATATCCATACAAGCAGAAGGATAGGATTATCCGAGACATTTGACAGCAAAGCAGCGATCCATTGATTTGTACCAAGCTCAGTCGAAGCTGTTAGTATCATACAGAATGCCATGAACATAAACAGAGGACTGTAACAGGCTTTCAGCATGTCTTTATATGAAAAACCGGCAACTACCCGTTCTGTTTGCGGGAATTTCTTGTTCAGAAACATAAATCCATAAACAAATGTCGGCAGAAGCATTATAGCCATAGCATACCGCCAGTCAGTGAGACTTATATTATTGAAAAGGTAAACCACAAGTCCCCCGATCACTATTCCGGTTGGAAACCAGGCATGGAAACGGTTAAGACGGCGAGTTTTTTCATCTGTATACATGCTTGTTATTAATGGATTACAGGCAGCCTCCACACTGCCGTTCGCAATACCGATAAAGAGAGTGGAAATAAACAAAGTCCAGAAACCTGTCGCGATTATGGTGAGAACTATACCAATAACATGACAGAAAAATGCAACTGCAATGATTCGTCCAAGTCCGATAATATCAACCAGCGGACCGCCAAAGATCATTGCAAGAGTAAAGCCCCAGAAAGCTGTACCCACTATCCAGCCTACCTGGGTATGTGTCAGGTCAAATTCAGTTGCCCAGGCTTCAACAAAAGAACCCCTTGTTGCGAAAGCCAGGGCTGTAACTACCAATGCAACACAGCTTGCATTGAATAATCGGGTTTTCTTGATTGTTATATCCATGGAAATATAAATTAGGTTTTTTTAAAACAGTTGATTAATCGGCAATCTATTTTTCAAATGCTGCATCAAAAGCAATATTTGAGGAAGGGAAATCGATAGCCCTGACAAACTCACAGGCCTCCCTGGCCCCGTGTTCACGGTCCATACCGCTGTCTTCCCATTCAACTGAGAGCGGACCTCTATAACCTATACGGTTGAGAGCTCTTATGATCTCCTCAAAGTTGATGTTCCCGCGTCCCAGGCTCCTGAAATCCCAGTAACGGCCCTTCATTCCGAACTCGGTATGACCTCCGAAAACGCCGGCTTCTGTCGGAATATCCGACCATCCAGCGTCCTTCATGTGAACATGGAAGATCCGGTCTGCGAAAGTGTGAATAAATCCCACATAGTCAACTCCCTGGTAACCAAGATGGGAGGGATCATAATTGAATCCGAAAGCCGGATGGTTGTTGACAGCCTTCAGTGCCTTCCTTGCGGATACAATATCGAAGGCGATCTCTGTAGGATGTACCTCAAGTGCAAATCGTATTCCAAGCTTTTTATAGGCATCCAGGATCGGTTTCCATCTTTTCCCAAACTCCCTGTAGCCATCTTCAATCATTTTTGGAGGGACGGGAGGAAAAGAATAAACGAGGTGCCATATCGGGCTTCCTGTAAATCCGTTTACAACAGAAACACCAAGCTTTTTTGCTGCTTCCCCGGTTTTAATAATTTCTTCCGCTGCTCTTTTCCTTACACCTTCGGGATCACCGTCTCCCCAGACATATCCAGGCAGGATGCCTTTATGGCGTTCATCAATGCGATCGGATACTGCCTGACCGACAAGATGATTTGAAATGGAAAACACCTTAAGTCCGTACTTGTCCAGCATCTTCCTTCTTGACCTGCAATAGGCGTCATTTGCCTTGTTAACCTCAAAATGATCGCCCCAGCATGCCAGCTCCAAACCGTCATATCCAAATGATCTGGCTTTCCGGCACACTTCTTCCAATGGAAGGTCAGCCCACTGACCTGTGAATAATGTTACCTGTCTGCTCATAATTCATAAGTTTGTACTAAGATAGAAAATCCTTTTAATCCTCTCTTCAGGTTCCAGCGGAAATTGTTTCCTTTGTGAAATATTCAACTATTTTCGAAATGAATAACATCAATGATCTTCTTCTGAATCGCAGGACTATTCGTAAATATTCTTCCGAACCTGTTGACGATAAGCTGCTTATGGATCTGCTGGTAAAAGCATGCCGGGCTTCGACAACCGGGAACATGCAGGTTTACAGCATTATTATCACAAGGGATCCCGATAAGAAAAAAAAACTGGCACCATACCATTTCAACCAGAAGATGGTAACTGAGGCGCCTGTTGTTCTGACTTTCTGTGCAGATTTCAACAGGTTCAATAAATGGTGCCATGATAGAAAAGCTGATCCGGGATATGATAATTTCCTGTCATTCTTTACTGCAGCGATTGACGCACTGCTGGTAGCCCAGACTTTTTGCATAGCAGCCGAAGCTGAAGGACTCGGTATCTGCTATCTTGGAACCACTACATACATGGCTGACAAAATAATTGAAGCTCTCAGGCTGCCCGCAGGTGTTGTTCCCGTAACAACTGTCACTGTGGGATTGCCGGCTGAAAAACCTGAACAGGTCGACAGGCTCCCTCTTGAAGCTGTGATCCATATTGAAACATATCATGATTATACCGCCGGAGATATTGACAAATATTATTCAGATAAAGAGAAAAGAACAGACTCACAACAATTTGTGAAAGAGAATGATAAGGAAACACTTGCCCAGGTATTTACTGACATCAGGTATAAAAAGGAAGACAATGTTTATTTTTCAAAAATGTTGGTGCAGGTTTTACACGACCAGGGATATATGAACCAGTAGGGAGGTTC
>CAYWEQ010000083.1:0-9291 GCA_964457185.1 uncultured Rikenellaceae bacterium | reverse complement strand
ACAGAACCGCGGAGCGGTTACATCAATACTAATACATAACATTCCGGTCGGACTTTAAAACCGCGGAGCGGTTTCATCAGCACTGTTAAATAAAAATCTTTGTCCTCATTAAACTTTTTCCTCCAATCCCTGTCTAAATGTTTGTTGATCGATAATAATAACTTAATTATAAAACTATGAAAACAAAGATTTTTCTTATGATCGCAGCGCTTGCAATAATTTCATTATCATCATGCAAAAAGGAAGCTGTACTTGACCAGGCAAGCATAGATCTTGCTGATGATGACGCTGTGAGCGATGCTATTTTTGAAGATGTATTCAATACTGTAGATTACGCTGATATCATTCTTGAAGGTTTCCAGAAAGGAGAATCAGCAAAATCGGAAGCATTTGTTGTGCTATCGGATTCATGCCCGGAAGTTACTATTACCCATCCTTCAGATGCTATATGGCCGAAAACCATCACAGTCGATTACAGTGCCGGCTGTACAGGTTTTTATGAAAATACCAGGTCAGGAAAAATAATCATTGTTGTAACAGGTCCAAGAAGGGAAACCGGATCAAAAAGGACTGTTTCATTTGATAATTATTATATCAATGGAATAAAGGTTGAAGGTACACATGAACTTGAAAATATGGGATTCAACGCAAGCCAGAACCTGCTGGTCTCTGTTACCCTGACAGGAGGTAAGCTGACTCTGCCTGACGGAAAAACAATTGAACGCTCATTTGAGCACCAGAGAGAATGGATAGCCGGACTGCTTACCAGGAATCCCTGGGATGATGAGTGTCTTATTACAGGAACTGCGGCAGGTGTAACAATCAACGGAGTGGCCTATACCAAAACCATTATGACAGCATTGCACTGGAAGCGTGTATGCAGGTTTCTAGTTAGCGGAGTTATACAAATTGAAAGAGAAAATATGGAACCTGTTGAAATTGACTTTGGTACAGGGGATTGTGATGCGGTTGCAACAGTAAACAGGGGGGGTGAATCAAAAGAGATTACACTGAGATACAGGCACAGGCTGATGAGCAACTAAACGATCCTTAATCCCCAGAAGGGGGGCTAATTTTCGATAATTAGTTTAATTTCAGGTTGTTGTAAATAAAGTAGAGGCGTTGCATGCAACGCCTCTACAATAAATTTTGTAATTTTTTATGACGCTTTCAGCACCTTCATATCTATTCTTTCCAGCTTCCTGGAAGCATAATCAACCGTTATTGTAAGCTCATCTTTGTCTACTGAGGGCATTTCGAACATGGCGTCAAGCATAATGGTTTCACATATTGACCTGAGACCGCGTGCACCGAGTTTGAATTCAATGGCTTTATCGACAATGAAATCGAGGACTCCGTCAGCAAAGGTGAGGTCAATATTGTCCATCTTGAACAGTTTGATATATTGTTTTACCAGAGCATTTTTGGGTTCAGTGAGAATTGCCCTGAGTGCTTTCCTGTCGAGAGGATCAAGGTGGGAAACTACCGGAAGCCTTCCGATTATCTCAGGGATAAGTCCAAAAGCCCGTAGATCCTGCGGAGCAATGTATTTTAGAAGGTTATCCTTATCAATTTTTTCCCTGATTTTTGAAGCTCCGTACCCTACGATCTGTGTATTGAGCCTGCTGGCAATCTTTTTTTCAATGCCTACGAATGCTCCTCCACAAATAAAAAGGATATTTTTGGTATCCACGGGGATCATTTTTTGTTCAGGGTGCTTTCTGCCGCCCTGGGGAGGAACGTTTACTATTGATCCCTCCAGGAGCTTTAGCAATCCCTGCTGTACTCCCTCACCCGAAACATCACGGGTTATTGATGGATTATCGCCTTCTTTTCTCGCAATCTTATCAATCTCGTCGATGAAGACAATTCCCTTTTCTGCAGCTTTCACATCATAATCTGCATTCTGAAGCAGGCGGGTGAGCAGGCTTTCAATATCTTCACCAACGTAACCGGCTTCGGTAAGTACGGTTGCGTCAACTATTGTAAACGGGACATGAAGCATCCTTGCCACGGTTCTTGCAAGAAGGGTCTTCCCTGTCCCGGTTTCGCCAGCGAGTATGATATTTGATTTCTCAATTTCAATTTCATCGGCATCGGGTTTCTGCATCAGTCTTTTGTAATGGTTATAGACTGCAACGGATATGATCTTTTTGGCCATATCCTGACCGATTACATACTGATCGAGAAAGCCTTTGATTTCGGAAGGTTTAAGGAGGTTGATTGTATCGAACTTGGGATTTTTCTTTATACCAAGCTCTTCGTTCATTATGCTGTGAGCCTGCTCGATACAATGGTCGCAGATATGACCTTCAAGCCCGGCAATGAGCATATTGGCCTCTTTCTTTGTCCTGCCGCAGAATGAACATTTATCCATTTTCCCTATCTTACAGTTTTCTGAAGAATCTCATCTATCATCCCGTAATCCTTTGCTTCCTGGGATGTCATCCAGTGATCCCTGTCAGAATCTTTCTCAACTTTTTCCATGGGATTTCCCGAATGCAGGGCTATAATCTCATAGAGTTCCTTTTTAAGCTTAAGTATTTCACGTGCCTGGATCTCAATATCTGAAGCCTGACCTTCAACGCCACCCATCGGCTGATGGATCATGATCCTTGAATGTTTCAGGGCCGATCTTTTTCCTTTTGTGCCTGCTGTAAGAAGAACAGCTCCCATTGATGCAGCCATTCCTGTACAGATAGTTGCGATGTCTGCAGATATATACTGCATGGTATCATAGATCCCCAGTCCCGCATTTACCGCGCCGCCCGGAGTATTGAAATAGATCTGGATATCTTTACCCGGGTCAGCTGAATCGAGATAAAGCAGCTGTGCCTGTATGATATTGGCAACGTAATCATCAATAGGTAGTCCGCAGAAGATTATTCTATCCATCATCAGACGTGAGAAAACGTCCATTGAGGCCACGTTTAACTGTCTTTCCTCGATAATGGTAGGAGAGATATAACTGCCCCATATTGATGAATACCTGTGCATCGACAGGCTGCTGATACCAAATTTGCTTCTTGCATACTTTCCGAAATCATTACTATTGCTCATTTTTATACTTTTTGTAATTAAAAAACAAAGATACTAAAATTATTATACTCGCTGCAATGCATTGATTACTATTCAAAAAGCTTGTTAAATTCTTCAACAGTGACACTCTTGTCCTCAATTTTCACCAGCTCTTTCAAATGGCCCAGCACTTTATCTTCAAGTATCTTGTCGGCTATCCTTTTTGCATCATCTTCTCTCTTAAGGGTCTCCTTTGCATAGTTGGATATCTGTTCATCGGTAGCATAAAACAATCCGTACTGCTGAAACTGGTACCTGGTAATTATTTCAGCCTCTTTCTGCATTTCTTCATCAGTGATCTTCACTTCATTGTCGTTTGCCACCTTGTTCCTGATAAGCTGCCACTTGAGATCCTGCCTGAAGCTGTCGAATTCCTTTTCAATATCTTCAGCTGTGGTTTTCTCATTTACCTTAAGCAGCCATTTTTTGAGAAATTCCTCAGGGAAGCTCAGATCAGTCTTTTCAATTGCCAGCTTTTTAACATCCTGCATCAGTTTGTATTCACTCTCCCGCTTAAGGTTTGAAGATATCTCTTCTTCAATTCTTTTCATGAATTCATCTTCGGAATTAATTACACCTTCCCCGTATATCCTGTTAAATAATTCCAGGTTTATTTCTGCAGGATGGAATCTTGTTATTTCACTGATTGTGAATCTGAAATTGCCTTCAAGATCCTTTACTTCTTCTTTATTCATTTTCAACATGCCGGCAACTTCCTGATCGTTGGGGAATGTCTTTTTAAGATCAAAATCGATTGTATCATTTGCATTTTTCCCTGTGAATAACTTCCTGATCTCATCATCCTTGATAATGTCAACTGCAAGAGTGGATTCCTCACCGGCAGGACCGTCCGGTTTAGGATTGCCTTCATTATCAATGGCTTCAATCCTGCCCTTAAGTATATCCTTTTCCTCTGAAACATCTTCTTTCCTGAATTCCCCGAAACGCCTGGCATAATTGGCAGCATAGTCGCTTTTCATTTTTTCATCAACAGCTATATCATATGCACTCACTTTGTTTTTCTTGGTGATGTTAAGTTCAACTGCAGGAGCAAGGCCAAGTTCAAAAGTAAAGGAGAAATCATCCTGTGTTTCAAAATTTATATTTTCATGTTCATCGGCTTTGGGAAGCGGATCTCCAAGGATATCAATATTTTCATCGGTAAGGTATTTACGGATGTTTTCCGATACAGCCTTATTGATCTCATCTATTTTAACAGCGTTGCCATACATCTTCCTGATAAGTCCTATAGGCACCATGCCGGGCCTGAATCCTTTTATATTTGCCTTCTTGCGGTAATCTTTGAGTACCTTTTCAACTTTGTCCGCATAATCAGCTTTTATGATATTTACTTTCAGAACTGCATTCAGATCATCGATGTTTTCCCTTGTGATATCCATATTTATTTATGTTGTTTACTTCTTATTTAAAAAACCGCCAAAACGCACTGTTTAAGAGGTTAAGGGCGGTTTGTCATTATGGTGCGGATGAAGGGACTCGAACCCCCACGTCAGTTAAGACACAAGATCCTAAATCTTGCTCGGCTACCAATTACGACACATCCGCTTTGAAATTCAGCGCAAAAGTATAGAAAATAACAATAAAAACAAACCAGTGTGGCTTAACGGCGAAGCTCAAATTTCGTTCCGAGATAGACTTTTCTTACATGCTCGTTTTCAGCCAGTTCTGAAGAAGTTCCCGACATAAGTATTTTGCCTTCAAACAGGAGGTATGCACGATCGGTTATGGAAAGAGTTTCATGCACATTATGGTCGGTAATAAGGATGCCTATGTTTTTATTTCTGAGGTGTGAGACAATACTCTGTATATCTTCCACTGCTATTGGATCAACACCGGCAAACGGCTCGTCCAGCAGAATGAATTTTGGCTTGAGGGCGAGCGCCCTGGCAATTTCGGTCCTTCTTCTCTCGCCCCCTGAAAGCAGGATACCTTTGTTTTTCCTTATTCTCAGGAGCCCGAACTCATTAAGAAGCTCCTCCACTCTTTCAGCCTGTTCCTGTTTTGTAAATCCCGACATTTCCAGTACAGCCCTGAGGTTGTCTTCTACCGACAGGTTTCTGAAGACTGAAGCCTCCTGTGCAAGATAACCAATACCTTTCCGTGCACGTTTATATACAGGAAGAGTTGTGATCTCTTCTTCATCGAGAAATATCCTGCCTTCACGCGGTCTTATAAGACCAACGATCATATAGAAGGAGGTTGTCTTGCCTGCGCCATTAGGGCCCAGGAGTCCTACTATCTCTCCCTGTTCAACATCGATTGACACATGATCAACAACAGTTCGGTTGCGGTATTTTTTGACCAGGTTTTCGGTATAAAGTCTCATTACGGAATATTAAGTTGTTGCATTTGCGGTGTTGCCCGATGGAGTATCGCCCATAAAATCGGCATGCTCTCTTTCTTTCTTCTTCATTACTCTTTTCGAGATTAATATACTTATTTCATATAAAATAAATAAGGGAATACATACAAGCATTTGTGAAAATACATCAGGAGGTGTAATGATTGCCGCAAGGATAAAAATCACTACGATAGAATGCTTTCTGTATTTTTTCATGAAGGCAGGAGTTATCACTCCTATTTTTGTAAGGAAAAATGCAATAATAGGAAGCTCAAAAACTGCCCCTGTTGCCAGACATATTGAAGAAAGGGTCCCGATATATGATCTGATGTTTATCTGGTTGGTGACATCAGGACTTATTTCGTATGTGGTCAGAAAATGAACTGAAAGAGGTGTCAGCAGAAAATATCCGAATAATACTCCAACAAAGAAAAGCATGGAGGAAATAATGACAGCTCCCCGGCTGTGTTTTGCTTCATTGGTATGAAGGGCCGGCCTTAGAAATTTCCAGAACTCCCATAAAATATAAGGGAATGCAAGAATTAATCCTGAAACCATTGCTACCGTAATGTGTGTTGTCAGCTGGCCCGACATTTTTATATTGATAAGATTGAAAGGCTGGGTGTTTATACACAGGAGATTAGTCTTGACCATGTGCCCCAGGCTGCAGAGCAAACGATTTGTGATGAACTGGGGATTTTTGGGAGCCAGAATGATAGTATCGAAAATAAGATTCTTGAATAAAAAGGCCACAACCATAAATATAACAATAGCAAGAATTGAACGGACAATATGCCATCTCAGCTCTTCAAGATGTTCCAGGAATGACATCTCTCCTTCACCTTTCACCCCTTTTTTCCGTTTTAACGCCATTGGAACAAATTTATTTCCTTAAAAATTCAGCGTGTAAAGATAAATCTTATTGTTCAAAACAATATCATGATATGACATATGTTGAAAATATCAAAAACAAATTTGTTAATAATTAAATAAAAATAGTATTTGATCAGGAAATTTATTAATTTTAGATAAACTGTCAGAAAGGTAAGCTATTTACAGCTTACCGGGTTGCAAATCAGTTGAGAAGCAAATGGTAAGCGATGCGACCATACATGATTATTTAAAGAGGTATTTTGGCTTCGATACTTTTAAGGGGAACCAGGAAGGGATCATCAAAAACATTCTGGCCGGGAGGGATACTTTTGTCCTTATGCCCACCGGCGGGGGGAAATCGCTGTGCTATCAGTTGCCTGCCGTAATGGGGGAGGGGACGGCAATAGTAATTTCACCGCTTATTGCACTGATGAAAAACCAGGTCGATGCAATGCGCAATTTCAGCACAAACGACGATGTAGCTCATTTTTTGAATTCTTCCCTTACAAAAACCGAAATTACACGTGTAAAAAAAGATGTTCTTAACCGGGAGACGAAATTATTGTATGTCGCACCGGAATCGCTTACTAAAGAGGAGAATATTGAATTTCTTAAAAATGTCAAAGTATCATTTTATGCAATAGATGAAGCCCATTGTATTTCGGAATGGGGCCACGACTTCAGACCTGAATACAGGCGTATCAGGCCGATAATAGATACAATAGGAAGATCTCCCATAATTGCGCTTACAGCTACTGCCACTCCCAAGGTTCAGCACGATATCCAGAAGAATCTTGGAATACTCGAAGCCGAAGTTTTCAAATCATCCTTTAACAGGCCTAACCTTTATTATGAGGTAAAGTCCAAGCAGGACGTTACAAAAGAGATCATCAAGTACATAAAAAACAACTCCGGGAAATCAGGGATAATATACTGCCTGAGCCGCAAGAAAGTTGAAGAAATGGCTGAAGTGCTGAAAGTCAACGGAATAAAGGCACTTCCGTACCATGCGGGGATGGATTCCGCAACAAGAACCCAGAACCAGGATAAATTCCTGATGGAAGAAGCTGATGTAATTGTAGCAACCATAGCATTCGGCATGGGAATAGATAAGCCTGATGTCAGGTTCGTCATTCATTATGACATTCCCAAAAGTCTTGAAGGCTATTACCAGGAAACAGGGCGGGCAGGACGCGACGGGGGCGAAGGAAACTGCATTGCCTACTACAGCTATAACGACATAGTGAAGCTTGAAAAGTTCATGCAGGGGAAGCCGATAGCTGAACAGGAAATAGGCAAACAGCTCCTGCTGGAAACAGTTTCATATGCCGAATCATCCGTTTGCCGCAGAAAGCTTCTCCTCCATTATTTTGGAGAAGAATACCTGAAGGAAAACTGTGAAGCCTGCGATAACTGCCTGCACCCGAAGGCTCAGTTCGAGGGAAGCGAATCAGTGGTAAACGTCCTGGAAACCATACTTGCTGTAAAAGAAAAATTCAAGGCCGATCATATTGCAAATATCCTTTCAGGGAAAATGACTTCAGCAATAAAGTCTTATAAACATCATAAGCTTGAGTACTTCGGAATAGGTGAGGAAAAGGATGAGAAGTACTGGAATATGGTTATCAGGCAGGCTCTTATCGCACAGTTTCTGACAAAAGACATCGAGAACTACGGGCTGTTGAAAGTGACCCAGCCGGGAATGGATTTTCTTAAGAAGCCTGTTTCATTCATGCTTGCCGAAGACCATGATTATGCTGATACAACTGATGAGGAAAATGCCTTCGGAGCCAAAACCGCTGCTGTAGATGAGGAGCTTTTCAGCATCCTCAAAGATCTTCGCAAGAAAATATCAAAGCAGAAAGATGTTCCTCCGTTTGTAATATTCCAGGATCCATCCCTGGAGGATATGGCAATACAATATCCCGTTACAATAGATGAACTCCAGAATATCTCTGGTGTGGGAGCCGGTAAAGCCCAGAGATACGGCGCCGAGTTCATTGAAATAATAAAGAAATACGTGGAGGAGAAGGAAATAATCAGACCACTCGATATGGTGGTCAAATCTGTTGTAAACAAATCAGGCATAAAGGTCTATATTATTCAGAGTATTGATATGAAACGGCCCCTTGAGGATATTGCTGAAGTAAAAGGGCTTGAGATGAGCGAACTCATTTCAGAAATTGAAGCTATTGTAAACTCGGGAACCCGCCTGAATCTCGATTACTATATTAACACAATAATTGATGACGAACGGCAGCATGATATATATTCTTATTTCAGGGAAGAGGCAGAGTCAGATTCGCTGGATGATGCAATCACGGAACTGGGCAATGAGTTTGAAGAAGAAGAAATAAGGCTCGTCAGGGTCAAATTCCTTTCAGAGATGGGGAATTAACGGCACAAAGGCATAACGGTAAAATTACTATCGATTTGCTGATTGAGAGTAACTGGATTTTGTGAACAGATAACAGATCAGTACAGAAATTACGTAGAAAGGATAGATAATCTGTCCCGGGAGAAAGAACCGCATAAGGTTCTTTTTTTCATATTGCCGGGTTCTGTTATGCAGTATCAGAAAGTCAGGAATTGATTTCAGAATGAATCCTGCTGCGAAAACCAGCAGAAATACCGGATGAAACACTCCTGCAACCAGCAGGGATAACTGGAACAGGATTGTAACAAATGTTACAATTGCCAGCAATTTTGTGTCCCTGTCATTGTAGCCCCGCGCCTTTGATATCCATCGCGCCCTCTGGCGCAGGAATGATCTAAGCGTCGGTGCAGATCGCGTACTTACAGATGCATCTTCTGACTCCAGCCACAGTATTTTGCCTCGTTCCTTCTTTATGCCGTGAAGCAGAAATACATCATCGCCGGATACCAGTTCAAAATGAAGGTTTTCGGAATTTTTAAGAAATGATGCCCTTGTGAAAGCAAGGTTGGCACCATTGCACATGACCGGATTACCTGAAGCA
>CAYWEQ010000082.1:4913-9358 GCA_964457185.1 uncultured Rikenellaceae bacterium | reverse complement strand
ACCCGGGTGTTACTGCTTCAAGTTTTGCTTTCCACTCAAGTGCGGCTTTATAGAGTAAGTCTTTATCACCTATAAAGAGGTGGACAGGCAGGTTTGAGAGGTTGGCTTCCAGCTCTGCCGATCCGTCGGGAGCTGCCGGGCATACCGGAGCAATAGCTGCCCAGATGTCAGGTCTTGTAAGACTTAGCCACAGGGTTCCACCTCCTCCCATTGATAATCCTGTGAGGTATACGCGGTCCTCATCAATCAGAAACCTGCTTTTGATGTCATTTATCATCTCATATACATCCTGCTCGGGAATTCCCTGATAACCAGCAGTGCCGCGGGCATAGGGTGCTGCAACGATATAATCAACATCCTTAAGCTCAGGGAAATACCTTGTCGATTCCAGGTCGGTTTCAACGGGGATATTACCTGGCTTAATAAAGTCTGCACCCTGGATATTGCCCTGTCCGAAAACACGTCTGAGGCCCAGTCTGTGATTCGACCAGGCGCCATGCAGAAATACCACCAGAGGATATTTCTTTGATTCATCAAAATTCTTCGGGATATAAATTGCATAAGGCTGGTCAGTTTCATCGACTGAGGAGAAAAAAGAGAGGTCCTGAGGCCCGGATTTTAATCTCTGGGCGCTTGCATTATTGGAACTGATCATAAAAAATGCAACTGCCATTAACAGCTTCCAAAAAACAGATATTATTATTTTCATTTTATGAATATTTGTTTGACAGGTGAAGATACAGATTTTGATCTGATTTTGGAGAAAGATTCCTCCTACTTCAACGATGTAGTATCATAGTGTCCTACATCTTATGTTTGGCTGATTGCAACTATATTTAATGAATCTCCTGGTCACGACCGAAGAAGATTTCACAGTCAGTTATGGTGTAGCTGTCGGGAAATTTGAAGGGAGACTTCATCATAGTTTTGATATTATTTCCTGTAAATACCTTGTCAGGAATGTCTTCATGTTGCTGGAAGAGACAGGGGCAACGCCCCGACATGTACCAGGACATGGCAAAGCGCAGCTTTGGCATGTCCGTTTGCCACCACATATTTTAAAGCCCTGAAGGGGCGTAGTGTCAATCCCAGACATAACGTTCATCATATTCAATTCCATAATCCCTGAAATAATTTCTCATTTCGTCCTTATAAATGTTTTTTGAATGATGCTGAGGTTGATTTAGTATATATTTTTTAACCGTATCAACATTTGAAGCACTTACAGAAAATATTCCGTATCCGTCCTGCCAGCCAAAATCAGGAATACCCTTCTGTTTAATCCATTTAGATGATGATGTTTTTATTTTCGAAACTAATTCAGCAATTGTTATGGTACGTGGAAGAGTACTCAAAATATGAATGTGATCTTCGTTTGCATAAATTTCGCATGTGTAGGAACCCAATTTTGATAAAACACCGATAATATATGAATGTAATTCTTTTCTTATTTCATCCTCCTTAATAAATGGATGTCCATGCTTTGTTGAAAACACAATATGAACATAAACTTTTGCTAATGACTGTGGCATATTTTATTAATTTTCAATAACTGTACAACATTTTGGATCCCGGGCATCTCGCATTCCCTGTGTTATTACATACCGTTCCTTTGGAACTCATTGGATTTGTGCGTTTTGATGCACAGGGCAAGCCCCGTGCTTGTACAGATCGTTCCTTCGGAACTTGAATTATTATGATCCCACCAGGCTTCTTATTGAGTTCAGTTATCTCCTGGTCGCGGCCAAAAAAAACAGTCCAGTCTTCACGGGTATAGCTGTCGGGAAATTTGAATGGGGATTTCATGTTCTGTTTTGACTCTAATTTGTCTTGAATTATCCTATATCATTAAATTGTTCCTGGGTCCTGGGGCCTCGGTAGTTTGCAAAACAACGAGAACCGAGCAACGAGGACCAAGGACCGAGGACCGAGAACCCAGCAACTGCTTTATTTATTTGCCTTAGTGATCATTTCATTAAACAGAGCCAGCTGTTCTTTCATCGCCTCCACCCTGTCAGCAGGTTCAGTGCGGGCTTCAAGGAGTATCCAGCCATTGTAGCTGATTCCGGCCAACAGATTGAAAAGCTCCTGGTAAGGATATGTGCCATCATTCAGCTCACGGATATGAAGAGTATCTCCGAACCATTTACACACCATGTCGAAATTTCCTTCAAGTCCCGGAGGCAGCAAGTCCTGGTCGTTACAATTCCAGCACATCTTTATATTATCCTCAGTAACCTGATCAAATATTGCTTTCATATTGGGGATCTCCTGGGTGATCTCACCATGAACCTCAACTCTCACAAGCTGACCATAATCCCGGGCAAATTTCCCCACTTCATTCAGCGAGGCAGCAATCTGTGCGATTGTCTTTTCCCTGGGAACTTCGGGAGGCATATAATTCGGCTTTACCTTAATTCCAGTTGCCCCGATATCCCTGCATAGCTTTATATACTCTTTCGTTTGTTCGATATTATCGCGAAGCACCTTTGGATCAGGACTGTGAAACTCAAAATTCGAACCGTATCCGATGCAGATCACCGAACTGTCAGCAAATCTCTTCCTGACCTCGCCTCGCTGTTCTGCATTAAGGTTTATCTCAACATTATGCGCATGTTCAGCTCTAAGTTCCACACCCATATAACCTGCTGCTTCACAGTTGGCTATGAGTGTCGGCAGATCCCAGTCCCTGCCCCACTGGTAGGTTACCAGACCGAATTTCATTGCAGCCGGAACAGTTGTCAGCAACTCCGGGAAATCCCTGAAAAATACGAGAGCCAATCCGGCACCTACGCTGGTATGGATGAACTTACGACGTGTTAATTCACTATTCATACTGTTAATCTTAATATTTTTTAACCACAGAGTTGCACAGGGTTTATTACGGAGTTACACTGTTTTTTCTCCCATTCACTCCCTCTCCTCTTCCCCCCTTCTTCCTTTACACCATTGTGCCGTTGTACCTTTGCGCCGTTCCTTACACTACTTCCGGCACCACATACGGCTTCCGGTATTCCCTTGTCAGCAGCTTATCCGCCTCCTTATCGTTTATAAATTTCTCCTTTGTGCCATCGAATGTCAGTTGTCTGCCAACCTTATAAGATACATTTGCCAGGGCAGGAAGAGCAGATGACATATATCCTTCAAGAATATCGCAATGCAGTGTCTCATTCTTTCCTGATCTTATTGCATCAATGAAATTGGCATAATGTGCCGAGTCGCCCGGAGGTGCCATAAAGGTCGGATCAGCAGGTTTTTCACCAACATCGGAACCGGCAAAGGGTTTGTTCTCGCGCTTACGGTAAGCTTTCCACTTGCCTCCGTCTATCTCAAGGTAGCCCTCAGTGCCATAGAACATATTCCCTATTCTGATATCCAGTCCTGCTTCAGCGTGAGTGTATCGTCCGCGGGTTTCGAATTCAAGTATCCTGCCGTCCTTGTATTTAAAGACGGATGTCTGGGTATTTGGCGTCTCCTGTGAACACTCTTTGGGATCGATCCCGAAGATATTTCCCATTGAATAAATTGTGACAGGATGTTCATTTTTGTTAAGCCCCCAGCGGGCAATGTCGAACTGGTGAGGTCCCTGGTTGGCTGTATCACCACCGCCGGTATTCCAGTGCCAGTGCCAGTTGTAATGAGTACGTTTTTCGTTATAAGGCTGCCATGCAGCCGGACCGAGCCAGATATCATAATGAAGTGATTCAGGCGGTGTCCCGTCCTGTGCAATTCCGAATGAATCACGCGGCTTGAAGCACAATCCCTTTGCCATGAATACTTCACCTATTCCTCCGTCGTGAAGAAATTTTATTGCTTCCATTACACCTGCAATCGAACGGTTTTGCATTCCGCACTGAACCCGGACGTTGTACTTACGTGATGCTTCAACCATCCTGCGTCCTTCCAGGACAGTGTGACAGGCCGGCTTCTCAACATAAACATGCTTACCTGCCTGGCATGCCCATATTGTTCCCAGCGCATGCCAGAAATTCGGTGTAGCAAATGAAACAGCATCTATATCCTTGTTTTCAAACACCCTGCGCATATCCCATACAGTTGCCGGAGTCTCTCCAGTTCTGTCCAGGACATTCTTTACACGTTCAGGAAAAAACTGCTCATCAGCGTCACACAGCATGGTTATTCGAATGTTTTTGCTGTCTTTAAGGAGTCCAAAGTTACTTATGTGGGCGCCACCCTGTCCCCTGATGCCGATAACTCCAATATTAATGCGGTCGTTGGCTCCCTGGATCGATCTGTACGACCTGGCGCTGAATGCCATGCCTCCAATGGCAATACCTGCGGTGCCCAGGACACTTTGCCTGATAAATTCTCTTCGTTTTGTCATATTATGATAGGTTAAATTAGTTTGACTGTGTGTACTCTGAACAAGACCATTTTGGTAACATAAATTTAACTGTTTTTTTGAAATGAGTACTATTTATAAA
>CAYWEQ010000082.1:0-4813 GCA_964457185.1 uncultured Rikenellaceae bacterium | reverse complement strand
CCTCACCATTTACTCATCCTGATCACTTTATATTTTTTTCCTTATTTTTACTGTTGCAAAAGCAAGAATGCCAAAAATACAATTACTGATCCTGCCTCTGGTCCTGGCAATCTCCGTTTGTGAAGGGAACGCACAGGATTCTCTTGCTATAAAAGGACAGTTTTCGGCATACACCCACGTCAATCCTAATAACAAGTTACCCTGGTGGAACGGCGGACGATATATTCCACAATTGAATTATGAATACAGGATACCCGATGAAAAGCTTATCGATTTTGAAGCATCGGTAAACATGTATGGTAATATAGGTATTCGTCCCTTTGATTCAACCGGTTTCAATGGTAGAATAAAACCTTACCGGTTATGGGCACGTTATTCAACACCACAGTTTGAGCTACGTGCAGGATTACAAAAAATCAATTTTGGTTCCGCTTCCATCTTAAGACCATTAATGTGGTTCGAACAGATTGATCCTCGCGACCCGCTGAAGCTTACCGATGGTGTCTGGGGAGTCCTTGCACGTTACTACTTTCTTAATAATTCCAATATCTGGCTGTGGGGTTTGTACGGTAATGAAAAGCTCAAAGGATGGGAATCCTTTAAAACTGAAAAGAATACTCCCGAGTTCGGAGGCCGTTTTCAGTCTCCTTTGCCCAGGGGTGAAGCCGGATTCTCCTTTCACCACAGGAGTTCAGATTGCAGCAGCCTGTCAGATTCTACATCACTTTTTGGAAAAGTACCGGAAAACCGTTTTGGATTTGATGCAAAATTTGATGTGGTGGTAGGCTGCTGGCTTGAAGCTTCCTGGTCAAAATATAGTGAAGACCTGGGAATTTTTACCAACCAGGAAATTATCAACCTCGGAATTGACTATACATTCGGGATCGGCAATGGACTGACAATCATTTATGAACAGCTGATAGCCTCATCTGATGAAAATCCGTTTAAGTTCAATAAACCAATCAATTTTTCGTTACTGAGTCTTTCATATCCGGTAGGCATGTTCGATAATATCAGTGCCATCATTTATTATGACTGGACAAACAGCAGAATTTATAACTTTGTAAACTGGCAGAGGCAATTCAATAAATTCACACTTTACATAATGGGTTATATTAATCCGAAAGATTATAATATACCAACGCAGCGCACTGATGAGATATTATATGCAGGAAACGGAATACAATTAATGCTGGTTTTTAATCATTGACAATAATTAATACCGTATATTCAGAATCATAAGATTAAAATCAAGAAATGATGGAAGACAATTTGATTATTAAAACACACAATCTCACCAAACGCTTCCCTATGGGGAAAAGTGAGTTTACTGCTCTCAAAGGCATCGATCTGAGTCTGGGTGTCGGGGAATTTGCAGGGCTGATCGGACCAAGCGGTTCCGGCAAGACCACTCTCCTCAACATAGTCGGATCGCTTGATACACCCACGGAGGGTGATGCGATAGTCCTTGACCAGTCAATTGGAAAACTGACAGCAAAAGGAGCAGCCAAACTGCGTAAAGAGAAGATTGGATTTATCTTCCAGAGTTATAACCTGCTGGTAGTACATACAGTGTTTGAAAATGTGGAGTTTCCATTGCTTTTGCTTGACTATTCATCGGGCGAACGCAAAAAGATGGTAATGGATGCACTGGAATGGGTTGGACTTCTGGATAAGATAAAGCAAAAACCTCCTCAGCTTTCAGGAGGTGAATGCCAGCGAGTTGCAATTGCAAGGGCAATGGTTAAAAAACCGTCACTTGTTGTGGCCGATGAGCCTACAGCAAACCTCGACGCTGCCAATTCTCATAACATTCTGCAGACAATGGTAAAACTTAATGAGGAGTTAAAAACCACTTTCCTGTTTGCCACTCACGATGAGAAAGTAATCGGATATCTGAAAAGAAAAATATATCTGAAAGACGGTATGGTTGATAAAGATGAGACACTTTAAAATGAAAGAAAATGATACTGGCAATAAAACTGGCATTTAAGAATCTCATTGGAGCCGGGTTGCGGACCTGGCTTAATGTGATCGTATTGTCGTTCTCCTTTGTTATAATAATTGGTGCCAGGGGTATCCTGGTAGGCTGGGACCGCCAGGCAAAAAATGATATGACCGACTGGGAAATAGGAGGAGGTCAATACTGGAATGTAAACTACGATCCTTATGATGCTTTTACCCTGACTGATGCACATGGAACCATCCCTGCCGAATTTACTAAAGAACTTGAAGAGGGAAACATGGTGCCGGTACTGATAACTCAGGGTACTGTCTTTCCTGAAGGGCGTATGCAATCAATACTGATCAAAGGTATTAATACTGATCAAACCCTCCTGGAACTGCCGACACATAAACTCGACACTGTGGTTGGAGCCATCCCTGCCATAATTGGTTCAAATATGGCCAGGACAAATAAACTGAATCTGGGTGATTATGTAACAATCAGGTGGCGCGATGCAAACGGAACCTTTGATGCTACTGATATCTGCATTACAGATATTTTTACGACCAATGTTCCGACTGTGGATGTAGCCCAGGTCTGGATCCCGCTTGAAAAACTTCAATCCATGACACTCATGCCGGGAGAAGCAACAACATTGACATTCAGGGGACAGGATAAAGGGAGGAAGGAAGTTGAGAACTGGAAGTTGATGACATTTAAAGCACTCGTCAGCGATATTGAGGCGATGATCAAAACAAAAGCGGTGGGACAGTCTATTTTCTATATGATCCTTCTGGTGCTTGCCCTTCTGGCAATATTTGATACCCAGGTACTATCCATTTTCCGGAGGCAAAAGGAAATCGGCACATATGTAGCCCTGGGATATACCCGCAATGAAGTAGTGGGACTTTTCACTATTGAAGGAGCCATGCATGCCATACTAGCTGCTGTGGTGGGTGCCTTATACGGCATTCCTTTGCTTCTCTGGCTGGCACGTACAGGAATTTCACTTGGTGTATCCTCAGCTGACTACGGTTTTGCCATCGCCGATACAATGTATCCCGCTTATAGCGGTGCACTGGTACTCGGAACTACGATTGCTGTCCTTTTCGCCACAACCATAGTTAGTTACTGGCCATCAAGGAAAATTGCAAAAATGAATCCAACAGAAGCTTTAAGGGGGAAATTACAATGATAAGGTTTTTATTAAAAGGACTTATAAGGGACAAAAGCAGAAGCCTTCTTCCCCTGATAGTAGTAGCCATTGGTGTAATGCTTGCCGTTTTCGCACACGGGTATATCAATGGACTCATGGTTGATATGATAGAACAAACAGCCAGGCTAACAACCGGCCATGTAAAAGTAATGACAAAAGCCTACTCTGAAAATATGGGCCAGGTTCCCAACGACCTGGCATTGATTGAGGTAAGTGCTCTGAAAACGGATCTTGAACAAACCTTTCCTGACATAAAATGGGTGACCAGGATCAAATTCGGAGGCCTAATCGATGTGCCGGATGAAAATGGTGAAACCCGTAACCAGGGTCCTTCTATGGGCATCGGTCTTGATCTCCTTTCAGAAAATTCCGACGAGGCAGAACGTTTAAACCTTAATAAAGCAATGGTGAGAGGTTCCCTGCCGGCAACCGCAGGCGAGGTATTGCTCAGTGAGGATTTTTCCCAGAGACTGGAGGTGAATCCAGGAGAAGAGGTCACCCTGATCGGTTCGACAATGAATGGGGGCATGGCTATTTATAATTTCCGGGTTTCCGGGACAGTCCGTTTCGGAAATACGGCTATGGACCGGGGGACAGTTATCGCAGACCTGCGCGATGTACAACTGGCTCTGGACATGGACGATGCTGCCGGTGAGATACTGGGATTCTTCAGCAACAGATACTATGACGATGATGTAGCAGCACCTGTTCTCGTAAAGTTCCATGACAAGTATCCGGAAAATACTGGTGAATTTGGTCCGGTAATGCTCCGCCTGAGGGATCAGGAAGGTCTGGGACTCTTTGTGGATCTGACAGGCAGCATGGGTGCCATTATTACTATCGTATTTATGGTGGCAATGTCGCTGGTTCTCTGGAATGCCGGTTTGCTCGGAGGTCTGAGACGCTATGGCGAAATAGGAATCCGCCTGGCCATTGGCGAGGAAAAAGGTCATATTTACCGTTCAATGATCAGCGAGTCGTTAATGATTGGAATAGCAGGGACAATTGTCGGAACAGCTATCGGGCTGGGATTATCCTGGCTTATGCAGACTCATGGCCTTGATATAAGCGAGTTTACAAAAAATGCTACTACAGCTATAATGATGCCGGATATTATACGTTCCAGAATCACACCTTCTGATTTTTATATCGGTTTTATTCCAGGAGTGCTCTCCACCTTAGCCGGAACTATGCTGTCAGGTGTGGGAATATATAAAAGACAAACTGCTCAATTGTTCAAAGAGCTGGAAGCTTAACCTTAAAATCCTAATAATGAATCACTTAATAATTATACCAGGAATACTTTTAACTATTACTGTTTCAGCACAAACGGCTGATAAGATCCTGGACAGAGTGGACAGAAATATGTCATCGGAAAACAGGATATTTGAGTCAACCATGACCATACATGGTAAAAGGAGCAGCCGGACAATCACTTCAAGATCTTATTCGGTAGGGGATACCAAATCGTTTACCGAATACCTCTCTCCTGCCCGAGAACAGGGAACAAAAATGCTGAAACTCGAAGACCAGCTCTGGATATATTCACCATCCACAGACCGTACCATACAGATCTCCGGACACATGCTCCGTCAGTCAGTGATGGGTTCCGATCTGTCCTACGAGGATATGATGGAAGACAGAAAGCTTAC
>CAYWEQ010000081.1:5457-9670 GCA_964457185.1 uncultured Rikenellaceae bacterium | reverse complement strand
AAAACAAATCCAACCGGTCCTTCCAGAATAATATTATCAAAATACTCCTTACCGGATTTCTTGAAAGAGATATGAAGTATTCCTCCCCGGGTATAAATTGTATATGAATTTTTGTCAGATTTGCTATTTATTGCTGCACAAATGGCAGACGCAACCATTCCTGTCCCGCAGGAAAGGGTTTCATCCTCAACGCCCCTTTCGTAAGTTCTTACGAATATCCCGTCTTTATGAAAGCTGACGAAGTTAACATTTATACCTTTTTCTTTGAAAGAACTGCTATATCGGATAGCAGTCCCTTCATGCCTGACATCTGTTTTTTCAGCATTATCAACAAATTTGACATAATGAGGTGACCCGGTGTTAAGTTCATAGTGATCCTTATGCGATTGAACTCCTTCAACCGGTTGCATTGTGAGTCTGACGATGTTTTTATTTATCCAGCCTTCGTGGAAACCATCAGAAGCTTCGAAAAGTGCATGATCCTTTATCATTCCTATTTTTTGTGCAAAAGCTACTGCACAGCGGCCTCCATTTCCACACATAGTACCTTCATTGCCATCGGAGTTGTAATATATCATTGAAAAATCAAGGTTCGGATGAGAATGGATAAGAATCAGTCCATCGGCGCCAATTCCAAACCTGCGGTCACAGAGCGAGGCTATCTTTTTAACAGAAAGCGATGGAAATTTACTTTTTCTTGCATTAAACATAATAAAGTCATTGCCGGTACCCTGATATTTATTAAATTGTACAATCACTTTTTGTTTGTTAAATTTTTCTTAAAATTAGTAACTATTTGAAACATATTGAAGCGATGAGTCGTTATGAGTGTGTAATTTTGATGTAAAAACAAGAATGGCACATTTTTAAATAATAATTATTAAAATGAAAACCAGGCAGATATTACTATCGATCTTAATTGCAATAGTAGGTGGACTTATTGCGGTTTTTGTCTATGCAATGTTCGATAGGCGAGAGCCAGCTATTGTTGTAGAGGAAAAACCGGCAGTCCGATATATTAATCTGCCGGGAGAAACAAATGCAGCTCCTTCTGATTTTACTACTGCGGCTGAAATTGCTGTGGATGGCGTGGTACATGTAAAAACTAAAGCTTTGAGGGAAGGTACAGGAAATCCTATATTCGATTACTTTTTCGGGTACCGTTATAGTGAGCCCGAACCTGTTGTTGGTTATGGATCGGGAGTAATAATTTCGGATAATGGTTATATAGTTACTAATAATCATGTGATCGAAGGTTCTCAGACTGTTGAGGTCATTCTTAACGATAAGAGGTCATTTGAAGCTGAGATCATAGGTAATGATCCATCCACTGACATTGCAGTTCTTAAAATTAAAGCTAACAGGTTGCCTTATCTCCTCTATGGTAATTCAGATGTTCTCCGTCTTGGAGAATGGGTTCTGGCTATTGGTAATCCATATAACCTCACATCGACTGTTACTGCAGGAATTGTAAGTGCAAAGGCAAGATCAATCAATATTTTGAGTGATAATATGGCTATTGAGGCATTTATCCAGACCGATGCAGCAGTGAATCCTGGCAACAGCGGTGGGGCATTAGTGAACACACAGGGTCAGCTGGTAGGGATTAATGCGGCAATTGCATCCAGAACGGGTGCTTTCAGCGGATATAGTTTTGCTATTCCTGTCAGCATTGTTAAGAAAGTGGTGGATGATATTATCGAATTCGGATCTGTCCAGCGGGCTATACTTGGAGTGACCATAACTGAAGTTACTGCTGAAAGTGCAAAAGAATACAATATCGATCGGATTGAAGGCGTTATTGTAACAGGACTTCGAGAGAACAGCTCGGCAATCGAAGCCGGAATTGAACGCGGCGATCAGATTATTGCAGTGAACGGTGTCAGAGTGAACGATCCTTCCCAACTGCAGGAACAGATAAGTCGGTACAGGCCGAATGATAAAATTACGGTCACAATAATCCGGAATAACAAGGAACGTCAATTGAATGTTGTTCTTCGTAATCCTTCAGGGACAACTGGAATGATCCAGAAAGCTCAGACTATTGAGGTTTTGGGTGCAAGTTTCGGCGAAGTATCATCAATGGAAAGAAAAACTCTGGGTATTAATAATGGAGTTAAAGTTGTACAGTTAACCACAGGAAAATTCAGAAATGCCGGCATCAGGGAAGGATTTATTATTACCCAGATTAACAACACTTCAGTAAGTTCTCCTAAGGAGGTTGAGAAAGTTATTAATAACTCACAGGGAGGTATGTATGTTGAAGGGGTTTATCCGGACGGATTAGTAGCGTATTACTCGGTACGATTGTGATACAACCCATTTATATTGTTAAAAAACGTTGTGAGATTTATATTTAAATCATTTTTGTTGTTAAAAAAACGTTATATATATTGACTCACATTAATAAAAGGCATAATTTCGCAGAAATTTTTTTTGAGGAGGGAAAATGAGACAATTAAAGATCACGAAGTCGATTACGAACCGGGAAAGTGCATCGCTGGATAAATATTTACAGGAAATCGGTAAGGAAGATCTGATTACTGTTGAAGAAGAAGTCGAGCTTGCACAAAGGATTAAAAAAGGTGATCGTGATGCCCTGGAGAAATTGACAAGGGCGAACCTGAGATTTGTCGTTTCTGTTGCAAAACAGTATCAGAATCAAGGGCTTAGCCTTCCTGACCTGATAAATGAAGGAAATCTGGGTCTTATTAAGGCTGCAGAAAAGTTTGATGAAACCAGGGGATTTAAATTTATTTCCTATGCAGTCTGGTGGATTCGGCAATCAATACTTCAGGCCCTCGCGGAGCAATCGCGTATTGTTCGCCTGCCATTAAACCAGGTAGGATCATTGAATAAAATCAATAAAGCCTTTTCGAGGTTTGAACAGGAATTTGAAAGAACACCCTCCCCGGAAGAACTTGCAGAGATACTCGACCTTCCAAAAGAAAAAGTGTCGGATACACTCAGGGTTTCGGGTCGGCATGTTTCTGTTGATGCTCCTTTTGTTGACGGGGAAGATAACAGCCTTCTGGATGTTCTGACAAACATTGATTCCCCCAATGCAGACCGCAGCCTGTTGAATGAATCCCTTTCACGGGAAATTGACAGGGCTCTTGCAACGCTGACTGAGAGGGAAAGAGATATTATAAAGCTATTCTTTGGTATTGGAATTCAGGAAATGACGCTTGAAGAGATTGGAGAACAATTTGGACTTACAAGGGAAAGAGTCCGGCAGATAAAGGAAAAAGCAATCCGGAGATTACGCCATACTTCAAGAAGCAAGTTATTGAAAACCTATCTTGGATAATTATAATTATTAAGTTGAGTAAAAAAAGGTGCCTATGGGCACTTTTTTTTTACATTAATAAATTAAGGCAATGAAAATACTCCAACTATTGTTCAACTCTATTGTAATAATGCTGGTTGTAGCCGCGTGTCAGAATACAAAATCCCCTGATTTATCCAAAAACCTTGCAGTTGTTGCTACACCTTCAGGATCGATCCCCTGGGGACCATGGGTGGAGGCTTTAAACGACGGTCTTGCACCAGCGGATTCAATGCCCTGGCGACCATGGGAGTGGGACCAAAAGTATGTCCATTGGGTACAGTATGACTGGATAAAACCTATCACAACAGGTAAGATAGCTGTTTATCTGTGGGATTATTACAATGTTATTCCACTGCCCGACTCCTATCGCATCTTGTATTGGGATGGATCCGAATTTGTCCCTGTGACGAATGCCTCAGGTTTGGAAGTAGAGAATAACAGGTTCAATACTATCACTTTTGATGAGATCGAAACCACAAGGTTGAAGCTGGAAGCTGATTCTTCCTTATTTTTTATAGCTAATGTTCTTGAATGGGAGGTGTTCCAGGCAGAAAATTCACCGGATCATCCACCGGTCGTCTCGGCCGGAGGTGACCGTGATGTGATGCTGGGAGGGAAAACATATTTATCAGGAAGGGTGAAAAGTGTCACCCCTCTTGATAAGGTGAATTGGAAGACATTGTCTGGACCTGGTAAGGTAAAATTCGAAACCCCAGACTCTTTAAAAGGTACTGCTTCATTCTCTGAGATTGGTGAATACTTACTTGCTTTGACCGTGACTGAAGGCAGACTGAAATCTTCTGATTCATTAAAAGTTCTTGTACATCAGCCCACGCAGGAAGAACGGTTAGATGTGGTATATACAAAGCGTTACAAAATTGA
>CAYWEQ010000081.1:1320-5357 GCA_964457185.1 uncultured Rikenellaceae bacterium | reverse complement strand
TGGAAAGAACGCTGGTCTCCTGACAATCGTGGTACTCATGAAGGTTATGTGGCAGGCTATTTTATTGAATCGGCTATAAATCACTATACCCTGACAGAAGGGACAGATAAAAGGTTATATGATGCAGCCAAGAAATTAGCCGACTGCTGGGTGGCAAATATCGGACCAGGTAAAAAAGAATGGTATGACGGACACCAGGAAATGGAGCAGGCACTTGTGCGTTTTGGCCGTTTTGTAAACGATATGGAAGGAAATGGTCGCGGTGACAGCTACATTGCACTGGCGAAATTTCTACTTGATTGCAGGGCTAATGGCAGTGAATATGATCAAAGTCATATGCCGGTTCAGCAGCAATATGAAGCAGTTGGACATGCAGTTCGTGCGGTATACAACTATTCAGGTATGGCAGATATCGCCGCTGAAACAGCTAATCTGGATTACCAAAGTGCTGTAATGTCATTATGGAATAATATGGTCAATAAAAAATATTATGTAACGGGAGGTATTGGCAGTGGGGAGACTTCAGAGGGTTTCGGTCCAAATTATTCTCTGCCCAACGATGCTTACTGTGAATCCTGTTCAAGCTGCGGATTGATCTTTTTTCAGTACAAGATGAACCTTGCTTATCATGATGCAAAATATGCAGATCTTTATGAGGAAACGATGTATAATGCATTACTGGGATCCATCGATCTTGAAGGGAAGAATTTTTATTATGACAATCCTCTCTCATCATCGTGGCCTCGTTATGACTGGCATGTCTGTCCATGCTGTGTGGGGAATATACCCAGGACGCTACTCATGATACCTACCTGGACATATGTTAAAAGTGATAATGGTATTTATGTAAATCTTTTCATCGGTAGCACTATCAAAGTGGAAAATGTGGCAGGTACGGATGTTGAAATGGTACAGAAAACAGACTATCCATGGAGCGGCAAGGTGGTTATCACGGTAAATCCAAAGCAGAACAGTGATTTTACTGTATATGTCCGGGTTCCGAACCGTTCGACAAGCGCGTTGTATACTTCAGATCCACAGGTCAGTGGACTTAAATCAATTTCTGTGAATGGAGAACCTGTTGAGGTAAAAACGGATCGCAGTTATATGGCTATAACCCGCACCTGGAAATCAGGTGACAGGATTGAATTTGAAATGCCTATGGAAATCCAAAAGATTACAGCTGACGAAAGGATTGAAGCCGATCGTGGTAATGTTTCTCTGCGTTATGGCCCCTTAATTTATAGTGTAGAAACCGCTGACCAGCCTGATATAAACGGTTCACTCGGTACGGCTCCGCTATCACTTGAGTGGAAGGATAATTTGCTTGACGGAGTAATGACAATAAAGGGAAGCTGGGCCGATGGTACACCGCTTTTGGCCATTCCATATTTTGTCCGCAACAACCGTATACCTGAAACATATGAACCCGGTGAGCATGAAATTCCAACTTCTCTTGTCTGGCTTAACAAATAACTGAGAACAGAGAACTGTTTTCCTAAGCTTTCTTCTCCAGTATTTCCTGTAACGCATAAAGTTCATCCCTCAGCCGGGCAGCTTCGATGAAATCAAGCTGTTTGGCAGCTTTTTCCATGGCTTTTCGCGTGTTATCCATTGTTTTTTTGATAGCCGCGGCATCCATATAGGGTATGAGAGGATCTGCAGCAATATTTACTGCATCCTTTTCTATATAGAAGGAGGGGCGGCTGATCTGTTCAACCGGTCGTCCCATTAGATTTTTTGAAGCTTTAATGATCTGCTGGGGAGTAATATTATTCTCATCATTATATTTTAATTGTTTTGACCGCCGCCTGTCAGTCTCATCCATGGTCCGTTGCATGGAGTGAGTGACTTCATCTGCATACATTATCACTTTACCGTTTAGATTCCTGGCTGCCCTTCCGGCAGTTTGTGTAAGAGCCTTTTCAGACCTGAGGAATCCTTCCTTATCGGCATCTAATATGGCTACCAGGGATACTTCAGGCAGATCCAGTCCCTCCCTGAGGAGATTAACACCTATCAGGACATCAAAAGCTCCTTTCCGTAAGCCTTCTATGATCTCCACACGCTCCAGAGTGTCAATGTCGGAGTGAATGTAACGGCATCTGATATTCAGTTTTAAAAGATACTTTGTCAGCTCTTCTGCCATCCTTTTTGTCAGCGTTGTCACCAGCATCCTTTCATCCCGATTAACCCGTTCATGGATTTCACCGAGCAGATGGTCGATCTGGTTTAGGCTTGGCCTGATCTCGATTACTGGATCCAGAAGACCGGTAGGACGAATTACCTGCTCTGCTATGACTCCCTGGCATTTTTCCAGTTCATAATCTGCTGGAGTTGCACTTACGAAAATCACCTGGCTGAGCTTATCTTCAAATTCTTCAAACTTCAGGGGTCTGTTATCAATAGCAGCTGGCAACCTGAAACCATATTCTACAAGTGTTCGTTTCCTGGAATGATCCCCTCCATGCATGGCCCTTATTTGTGGAATAGTTGCGTGGCTTTCATCAACAATCATAAGAAAATCCTCAGGAAAATAATCAAGCAGACAGAAGGGACGGGTTCCGGGTAACCTTCCATCGAAATATCTTGAATAATTCTCTATCCCCGGGCAATGGCCGATTTCCTTTATCATCTCGATATCATAATTGACACGCTCTTCAATTCTTTTTGCTTCGATTTCTTTTCCCTGATCCTTGAAAAAATCAATTTGCTTAATAAGATCCTTTTCAATTTGTTCAATTGCCGTTTTAAGCCTGTATTTGGTGGTCACAAAAATATTTGCGGGATAAATGACGGCACTATCCAGCTTATCAATTGTATTACCATTTATGGGATCGAAGGATTCAATAGCTTCAATCTCATCTCCAAAGAATATGATCCTGTAACCCAGATCATTATATGCAAGATAAATATCCACACTATCTCCTCTTACCCTGAATGTACCCATCCTGAAATCCAGTTCATTCCTTGAATACATGCTGTCGACAAGTTTACGTAAAAACTGGTTCCGGTTCAGGGACTGGCCGGTTTCAATACGTATAGTATTCTCGTAAAAATCATCAGGATTACCGATACCATATAGGCATGAAACGGAAGAGACCACTATAATATCCCGCCGTCCGGATAAAAGTGAAGAAGTCGTGCTCAGTCTTAGTTTTTCGATCTCATCATTGATTGAAAGATCTTTTTCTATGTAAGTGTTGGTGAGAGGAATATAAGCTTCCGGTTGGTAGTAATCATAGTAAGAGACAAAATATTCGACGGCATTGCTGGGGAAAAATTGTCTGAATTCACCGTACAACTGGGCCGCAAGTGTTTTATTATGACTTAGTACAAGGGTAGGCCGCTGAACCTGATGAATAACATTTGCAATGGTAAATGTCTTACCGGAACCGGTAACTCCAAGAAGCGTCTGGTATTTATCACCGTTTAATAATCCCTCCACCAGCTGCTGAATTGCTTCAGGCTGGTCACCGGTAGGGTGATAATCCGAAATTAATTTAAACTCCATTTGAGAACTACTTCGATTATTCTTGTTTTATGAAGGTAACGTAAACAGGAAAATGATCACTGATTCCCCCATAATATTGAGGCCCTCCATAAGTCCGGTTCGGAACAGATTCATTATATTTTTCATCGTTATATAGCATCCATTCCTGCCGGAAGATTTTCCCGCCATCAAAATCTGTATGATAACCCGATTTGTCTTTAAGAAGAGGTTGTGAAATAATTAAATTATCAAGCATATTCCATGTGCCACGGTAAAAATATGAACCAGTGTTTCCGGTATTATGCAGGTCATACATCAGGTTATATAATTCCCTTGAATTTGCGTTTTTACGCTTGTTATTAGCCAAAAGCATTTCATGGATACTCCTGTTAGTTGGCTCATCATTTAAATCTCCCATAATGATGATTTTTGCATCCGGTTCTTTATTCATAAGCAGATCGATCTCTTTTCTTAAAGTGACAGCAGTATATATTCTTCTCGGTTCTGTCTCCTGGACTCCCTCACTGCGGGATTTCCAGTGGTT
>CAYWEQ010000081.1:0-1220 GCA_964457185.1 uncultured Rikenellaceae bacterium | reverse complement strand
TTGCAGGGTGAGCTGGAGAATCTGAAAGAGATACTTTCAGATATGAAGAGGAAAGGTGCAGTCTATGAGGAAAAAGAACTGGAAGCCCCCAGGACCCTGAAATTTAAGATGGTCACTGTTCTTTATGCCAATATCCATGGATTTTCAAAGATTTCAGCAGATATGGATGGTGAAGAGCTTATGGATGAACTGGATACGGTACTTTTTCATTTTGATTCAATTCTTGATAAATATAAGATTCATAAAATAAAGACGATAGGTGATTCATATATGTGTGCAGGAGGAATCCCTGTTAAGAATATAACCAATCCTGTCCAGGTGGTTCTAGCGGCAATTGAAATGCAGCAATACCTTGAGGAGTATCAGAAGAAACTTGATGAAAAGAAACGGATCTGGCAGATAAAAATGGGAATTCATACAGGTCCGGTTACTGCCGGTATCATCGGGAAAAAGAAAAAAGCTTATGATATTAAGGGAGATACTGTTAACATAGCGACCCGCATGGAATCTGCAGCTGATGTGGGCAAGATATTATTATCAGTGATGACCAACGAACTTATTAAAGAATTTTTTGTATGTGAATATTATGGCAAGCTGCCCGTTAAGTATAAGGGTGATCTGGAAATGTTCACAGTAAAAGGCCTGAAACCGGAATTTTCTGTGAATGGAAATGGCATTGTTCCGAATGATCTGTTCGAAACCAAGTTTAAGCTCATTCAATTCACAGATATCCAGGAGATTATTTTAGACAAGCTTGAGAAAGAACTGCCGAAATATCTTTATTATCACAATGTAAAGCATACCGTGGATGTTGTAACTGAAGTTGAATTGATAGGATGGGCAGAAGGTTGCACGGATGAAGAGATCTTACTGCTGAAAACAGCAGGCCTTTTACATGATGCAGGTCATACAATAGCGTATGATAACCATGAAGAACTGGGATGCGGACTTGCACGGGAATTCCTGCCAAAATACGGATATAATCAAGCCCAGATCGACAAGATATGTGAGATTATAATGGCAACCAAGCTTCCTCCAAAACCGAATAATCTTCTTGAAGCAATTATTTGCGATTCAGATCTGGATTACCTGGGCAGGAGTGATATGATCCCGGTATCAAATACCCTTTTCAAAGAACTTGAAGAACAAAATAAGATCACTTCATTTAACACATGGAATAAGCTTCAGGTCAAGTTTATCACCGGCCATCAATACTTTAC
>CAYWEQ010000080.1:8532-9723 GCA_964457185.1 uncultured Rikenellaceae bacterium | reverse complement strand
CATTTTAAAATGAAGACTTCCAACGTAAATGTTCATAATTCAATAATTAATGTGTAAATAAAACAGTGACAAAGGTCATGTTTTTTTTTCTAAAGAAAAAATTTTAAGGCATAATATATTGGATTTTAATAACTTTTTGGCAAAATCTACTTTCGATTCCTTATATAGATGTGTTTGATGTTGTTTTGCCCCGAATCCCTCTCATCTATCTCAAAATCGAATGATTTGATCAGTGGTGTCAGCTTTGTAAATCCGAAATTCCTTGAGTCAAAATCAGGCTGTTTTTTCAGGATCAGATTCCCTACATCTCCCAGGTATGCCCAGCCATTCTCATCAGCAAGGTCAGTGATTGATGCAGCAATAAGCTGCTTCGCCTTTCTTGCCTGGATCTGCTGCTCGGATTCTTTGTTCTTCTGCCCCGGCCTTACGGGCTTGCTCCCCTTCTTCCTCAAAGGGATAGATTCCTGCGCTGACGAACTTAAGATTTCAATATAAATAAATTTATCACAAGCGATAATGAACGGAGCTGGCGTTTTACGCTCACCTATCCCGATCACTTTCATCCCTGCTTCCCTTAACCTGGTGGCAAGCCTCGTAAAATCACTGTCGCTTGAGACAATACAAAAGCCATCTACTTTGCCTGAGTATAATATATCCATGGCATCAATAATCATTGCCGAATCAGTCGCATTTTTCCCCCGGGTGTAGCTGTACTGCTGTACCGGAGTTATTGCATTCTCAAGAAGAACAGACTTCCAGCCTGAAACTGTCGGTTTGGTCCAGTCTCCGTAAATCCTTTTAAATGTTGGAGTTCCGTATTTAGCTATCTCTTCCAGCATCCCCTTTACATTACCAAAGGGAATATTGTCAGCATCGATCAGAACAGCCAGTCTTAAATCTTGTAACGTTTGCATAGGAGCAATATTTATTTGCAAGTTACAACAATTAATTTAAGTTGCATGTTGCTGGTTGTATGTTGCAGGTTCTTGCAATTTTTTGCATGATGACCAATATTGTTTATTAATATAACTAAAGAATATTATTAACTTTGCCGGCGCTAATTAAGGAATTTATAAAACCTGATAAAATAAAAACAAAATGGGAAAAGGTGATAAAAAGACAAGAAGAGGGAAGATCATTCTTGGAACCTATGGAGTAAGACGCCCCAGGAAGAAAAAGAATAAACCGGCA
>CAYWEQ010000080.1:0-8432 GCA_964457185.1 uncultured Rikenellaceae bacterium | reverse complement strand
AAACCGGTCAAAGAAGAGAAGGAACACAAACCAGCAAAAGAGGTAAAGGGTCCTAAACCTGTCAAAGAAGAGAAGGAACACAAACCAGCAAAAGCGGTAAAGGGTCCTAAACCTGTCAAAGAGGCGAAAGAGGAAAAAGCTGTAAAAGCAGTGAAAGAGGTCAAAAAGGAAAAAGCTGTAAAAGCAGTGAAAGAGGTCAAAAAGGAAAAAGCTGTTAAGGAAACTAAAAAGGCTCCGGCTGTGAAAAAAACAACTAAGCCTGTAAAAGCTGAAAAAGAGAAGAAGACAGTTAAAGTGTCAAAACCGGTAAAGGTTAATAAACCCGCAGCAACGAAAAAAACTGCAAAACCAAAGAAATAATATTCCGGCAACAGGCAACAGGCGACCGGCATCCGGAAAAATTTTACAGCCGGTAACCGTGCCGAAAACTATCGGGAGCCGTTAGCCGTTCTTTTGACTATCAGCCACTTATAATCCTCCGGATCTATCTGCGCATTTATGATCACCGGCTCGTTCATCGTCAGAGCCTGTCTGACAGATTTAGTCATGCTTTCGTTAGAATCTGCACAAAGAACCCTGGATCCGAGGAATGTACCGGAACCGAAAAGATCACCGTGATACAAAACGGTGCCATAGGGAGAAATATCGTTCCAGGATTGCTTCAGTTTTATCAGGTTGAGTTCACCATCGGAAAGTACAACAGTAATGACAGGCAGGTCATACCGTCTGGCAGTAACCATTTCCCCGGCCGACATAAGAAATCCTCCGTCACCCGTTATGCAGACAACAGTGGATCCCGGTCTTGTATTCTTAGCTGCAAGAGCTGCCGGCAGGCCAAATCCCATTCCTGACCATCCGTTAGTCATTATGAAAGTCCCCGTGCTTCCTGTCTCCCACATCTGGCCAGCCAGGTGAACATGTGATCCGACATCTGCAGTAATTATTGAATCATCCGGCACTTCTTCCTGAAGGATCTTAAGAGCAGATACAGGCCCGAAATGATTTGTAAATCCGTCGAACACCGATAACATCTCATCACGTATACCCCTGACTGCAGCCTGTTCAAAAATGAGAGAACCTGCATTCAGTCGGGTAATTATCCTGAACCAATCATCCGGCTTTCCGGTATATTGCAATATATTATCTCCGGGTGGCAGGTCCGTTTCTGTTGTGTTGAAATGGATTAGCGGTACATCAGGTATCCATGATTCGTAATTATATTCCACAGGATCATATCCGAGGCCAATAATAAGATCGGTTTTTTCGAAAATATCTTCGAGATAATCGCTTAATGCATGAAACAATACGCCTGTATATGACGGATGCTGTTCAGGAATAAGACCTTTTGCCATTGGCGTCATCACAACGGGGATCCTGAAATTTTCGAGGAATGCAAGAAGTTCACTTTTGATTGCAAGTCGTTTTGCAGTAAGCCCAACCGCCAGCAGGGGCCTTCGCGACACAGCCAGGAGAGAGATGATCTTCTCAGTATCATTATGATATTCTCTATTAATGATATCCGGGATGATACCTTTATCGTTTTCAACTTCAATCCCAGCTATATCAGATGGCAGCCCGATATGAACAGGCCCCGGGTATTCTTCCCTGCATATTCTGAAGGCTTTGTGCATAACTTCAGATATATTGCCCCTGCTTAACCTGAATGTAGCTTTTGTGATTGGCTCAAAAAGCTTCTGATGATTGATGTTCATCTGGGTAGTTCTGCCGGCCATCATGTCATTCATCTCGCTTGTGAAGACAATGACAGGTGACCTGTCAAGCAAAGCACCGCCAATGCCCGTTGAGATGTTAGTAGCACCCGGACCAAATGTAGCATGACAAACACCGGGGATCCCGGTGAGCCGTGCTGTAACATCAGCCATGATCCCCGCGGAAGACTCATTTGACGTCAGGATGAATTCAATGCCGGCTTTTCTGAATGCTTCCATATATGGTATGGATGGACCTCCGGGAATGCCGAAAACATATCGTATACCTTCTTTAAATAATTGATCTGCAATATAATCAGCTATTTTCATAATCTTCTGTTCATTGAACAAATCTATTAAATAAAATTCTCAAACCTGCATATCTGCTCTAATGTTATTTTGTGCAAAAACAATTTTTTTTCTGATATTTGCCGCCATATAATTTTCAGTGGACAGGAAAGACAATACAATATTATGGGCAATAACAGCATGTCTCTTATGGTCTACTGCTTATGCTACAATTAAGATAGGTCTGCAGTATGATACACCTCTTCATTTTGCGGGTGTACGTTTTACTTTAGCCGGACTTATGATCCTGCCTTTCACCGTTAAGCCGGCACGGTTTTTCACTATGGTCAGGGAGCACTGGAAAATAGTCGTATGGGTGACCGTGCTTCAGACACTTATCAACTATATATTTTTCTATCTTGGAATGGACCTTGTCCCCGGAGCTCTTGGTGCCGTAATTGTAGGATCACAGCCGCTGGTTACTGCTGTGGTTGCATCACTGATGCAAAAAGAAGACCCTCTTACAAAAAGGAAGATGGTCACAATAATCTCAGGTATTACAGGCGTATTACTGATCAGTGCCGGTCGCCAGGCTTTCAAACTTGGAAGCGCAGCAGAGCTGCTTGGTGTTTTCATGATCCTTGTGGCAAATATTGCCACTGCCACAAGCAATGTAATGGTTTCATTGAAAAGCAGGGGAATGAATCCATTGGTGCTCAGCTCAGTCTCCCTGCTTATTGGAGGAGGAATAATCTGGCTCATCTCGATACCAATTGAAGGAATACACAGAGGACCGATGCCTTCTGAATACTGGGCAGCTCTGCTCTGGTTAAGTTTCATGGGAGCTACAGCATTTTCAATCTGGTTCAGGCTCCTTCAGCGGCCTAACGTAAAAGTGTCGGAGCTCAATCTTTGGAAGTTCATTATCCCGGTTGTAGGCGCAATCCTCAGCTGGATACTTGTACCGGGAGAAAAACCTGAATGGCTGACAATCACCGGTATGATAATTATAACATCCACTTTGATCGGATTCTTTAAAAATGGCAGTAAACCTCATTTAAGTTCATGAAGAAACGGCTTATTGCAATTCTGGCATATTCGCTTTTCTGGCTGGTGTTCTTCTTCTTCGCCAGGCTTTTCTTCATTGCCACGCACTCCAGGGAAGCTTTCCAGTTCAGTGCAGGGGCACTGGCAGCAACATTCCTCCACGGCATCAAACTCGATATTTCCGCAACAAGTTATATTCTTATTCTTCCCATGCTCCTGATGATACCGGGAATATACTTCAACGGAAAATGGTTCAATCGTTTTCTGTTTTGGTATACAAGCCTGATAATAATCATCTCTTCAGTAATTGTTGTCGCTGATACTTTACTATATAAATACTGGGGTTTCAGAATGGATTATACGGCTCTGCAGTATCTGAACACACCGAAGGAGGTTGTAGCATCTGTTACATTTTTACAAATCTTTTTGGTAAGTCTTGCTGTGATCCTTATATCATTGGTTTTCATTTTGTTATATAATAAGATCGTGAGCAGGCTGTCTGACGGATTTGACCGGATAAAGAGATTCTGGTTTCCAGCCATGCTTTTTTTCCTGTTGCTTTGGGGTGCCCTTATTATTCCAGTCAGGGGGGGAATGGGCATTGCCCCTATAAATGCAGGCACTGTCTATTTCAGCAATGATATGTTCGTCAATCATACTGCAATAAATGTCACATGGAATGTAGGGAGCTCGGTTTTCAATAAAAAACCCACTACAAATCCTTATTCGTATGGTGATCTCAATTCGGCAAAGGAAATGGTGAAATCTCTTATTGTTAAAAACGGCAATATTGATAAGCTGCTAAACAATCCGAAGCCAAATATTCTCTTCATAATCCTTGAAAGCTTTGGTAGCGCCCTGATCGGCCCTCTTGGTGGTGATTCCCTGGCCACACCAAATTTCAACAGGTACATTCGTGAGGGGGTCCTCTTTACAAATTTCTATGCTTCCGGTAACCGTACCGACAAGGCAATGCCTGCTATCCTGAACGGCTATCCGGCGCAGCCGGCGGTATCAATAATGAAAGAGCCGAAAAAGACACAAACACTTCCGGGGATTGTCAAAACTATGAACGGATTAGGTTATGAAAGTGAATTCTGGTATGGCGGTGAAATCAATTTTGCGAATTTCAATTCTTTCGTAATAAATTCCGGTTTCAACCGGATAATTACGATGGACAATTTCAATCCGGAACACTATAATTCAAAATGGGGAGTCCATGACAATATTCTTTTTGAAGCTCTGACTGATTCAATGAGGAGTATCAGGGAACCATTTCTGAAGGTCGTTCTCACTTTATCGAGCCATGAGCCTTTTGAAGTACCGATGGAGACTGTATTCAGGGGTAATGATGATCTGACAAAATTCAGGAATTCAATATATTACACAGACAAGACCATTAGCTCTTTTCTGGACTGGGCAAAAAGTACAGACTGGTGGAAAAACACCCTTGTTATACTTCTTGCGGATCACTGCCGCAGGAATTCGATTGAGGTACTGGCTTATTCAGAAGATATATTCAGGATACCAATGCTATGGATGGGAGGTGCACTGGCTGTACAGGATGTCAGAATAGATAAATTCGGAAGCCAGGTCGATATACCGCTTACACTATTGCACCAGCTTGGTCTGGACGACAATTATCCTTTTGGGAAGGATCTGCTGTCATCAGGATCCAACTCTTTTGCATTTTACACTTTTAATGAGGGATTTGCTTTCATCACCGACAGTTCAAAATATGTCTACGATCACAAGCTGGGTGAACCGGTTGATGAAGAAGGTGCAGATCCGGAATCAGCTGGAGAAATGGGTAAGGCATATCTTCAGGTTCTGTACGATGATTTTCTGAAACGTTAGTGCAACGAAAGAGAAGAAAGGGTTACTGCAAAGAATGGATAGGAATAAGAAACATATTCCGGTAGTCGTCATAATGCTGGGGCTGGTCAGCCTGTTTACGGATGCTGCCTCGGAGATGATCTACCCTCTTGTCCCTGTATTCGTAACAGCCCTTGGATCGGGAGCCCTGGTGCTCGGAGTAATTGAAGGAGTCGCTGAAACAACAGCTGCTTTGATCAAGCTTGTAAGCGGAATTATTTCGGATAAGATCGGAAAAAGGAAGCTCCTGGTTCTTATTGGATATACAGTCTCCTCGCTTGTCCGGCCTCTGACCGGACTGGTCTCCTCAGCATGGCAGATAGTTGCTGTCCGTATGTTCGACAGGGTGGGGAAGGGGATAAGAACCGCCCCGAGAGATGCACTTGTTGCCTCTTCTGTTGATGAAAGCATAAGAGGGAAGTCATTCGGATTTCACAGGGCAATGGATCATACGGGGGCCGTGATAGGCCCGGTTCTTGCTATAATTACACTTCTTATTTTATTCATAGGTTTCGGCTTTACAGATTCTCTTCTGGCGTTGCGCTGGACATTCATCCTGGCAATAATTCCGGGAATGCTTGCTGTGCTTACAGTCATTTTCTTTGTAAGGGAATCTGCTCCGGAAAATGACAATTCAAAGCTTTTCAAATTCTCGCTTAAGAATTTTGACAGGAATTTTAAGACGTATCTTCTGATAATGATACTGTTTACTCTCGGAAACTCGTCAGATGCTTTTCTTCTCTTCAGGGTTGAAGAATCAATAAGCAAAAGCGGAGCAGTCATCGATATTGTGAACAGAATTGATCCGTTACGGGAAATGATCTCTCATTTCGGCGATGAAGCTGCAAGGACAAACATGATAAATATTCTGTTTCTGCCGCTGGTATGGGCGTTTTTCCATATCATAAAAGTCATTTTTTCCACAGCGCTGGGAGCATTATCTGACCGGATCGGAAGGAAGAAAGTCATAAATATCGGATGGGCGATTTACGCGTTTGTTTATGTCTCATTTGCCCTGCTTCAGTTCTTACCGACTGAAATTCAGGTTTTTGCAACATTCATCCTTTTTGCAGTCTATGCTCTCTTTTATGCATTTTCCGAGGGTGCTGAAAAAGCTTTTGTAGCAGACCTGGTCCGTAAGGATCAGAGAGGATCGGCCTATGGAATGTATAATTTTGCAATAGGACTGGGAGCTCTCCCTGCAAGTCTCATCTTTGGATTTATCTACAGTTACTTTGACAAAGTGATTCCGGGATTCGGCGGAACAGTCGCCTTCGCATTCGGGGGAACCCTTGCCGTTGTTTCGATGATACTTCTGGCTGTCAAGGTTAAGGAACCTGAAAAGGATCCGATCTGAAAGATTTTCTTAAATTTGTTACATGGAGCCCCTTCAGGTTAAAATATTTACCAGGAAGAATCTCCCCCGCCTCAGTTATATTGCCTCAATTATTCTCGGTGATATACTTGGTTTGAACTGGGAGATTGTGACCGATAAACGCAAACTCGGCAAACATCCGGTAATAAACTATTCCTCCGAAAATATTACGGGCTCATTCAGGATCGACCCTGATCCCGTGCTTTCAGAAACCGGTGTAAACAAGCGGGAAATAATTATCAGCGAGTGGAAAAACCTTCCGGTTTTTTTCCAGACAAGTCCGGTTTCTGACCTGCCATTTGATATTTTTGCTGCATCATTCTATATGGTAAGCCGTTACGAGGAATACCTTGAATTTCAGCCTGATGAACATGGGCGTTTCAGCGCATCGCAGTCCCTGGCTTTTAAAAACGGATTCCTTGGAATACCGGTAGTTGACCTCTGGACGAAGGAATTTGCCATGTCACTTTTAAGGAAATTCCCGACTCTTGCTTTCCGGCGAAATGAGTTCAAAGCGCTTCTGACAATAGATATTGACATTCCATTCGCTTACCAGGGAAGAAACCTGTTCAGAAGTATCGGGGGACTTGTCCATGACTTAACTACGAAAAAGGGAAGTGCTTCTGATCGCTACCATGTTGTCTCGAAGGAAAGGAGAGATCCTTATGAGGTTTTTGATTATATAATTGAAAAGATTGATGCAAACAAAAGTGATGCCAGGTTCTTTTTATCCGTTGGCGAACATTCAAAATATGACAAGAATCCATCATGGAAAAATGAGGATTACCGGAAACTTATAAAAAAGATCGCTTCAAGATTCAGTACCGGGCTCCACCCTTCTTATTATGCTGCCGGGGAATATTCACTCCTGGAAGCGGAGATGGGATACTTTAAAAAGATAGTCGGCACAGAAGCAACTGCAAGCCGGTTCCATTTCTTGAGATTGCTGATTCCTGACTCCTGCCGTAATCTGATAAAAACCGGAATTTCCGAGGATTATTCAATGTGCTATCATGATGAGCCGGGTTTCAGGGCGGGGATAGCCCGGCCATATATGTTTTATGACGTTCCGGAAGACAATCTGACAGTTCTCAGGATTGTTCCGTTTCAGGTGATGGATGTTACCCTCTATCAGTATAAGAATCTCGATCCGGCATCAGCAGGGGAAGTATGCCTCAGGCTTATAAACGAAACCAGGAAAGTCGGGGGACTCTTTGTGAGCCTCTGGCATAATACCTCCCTGCTTGAAAATCCTGAATGGCAGGCTTGGAGAGGAGTTTTTGAATCAATGTTACAGGATCAGCAGGTATGATCATCCATCTTGAACACCATGAAATAGACAGGGAACGATGGGATAATTGCATCAGCAATACTCCGGGGGCAAAACCTTACGGTTATTCATGGTATCTCGATATAATGGCACCCGGATGGGAAGCCCTTGCTGAAAATGATTATAATTCTGTCTTCCCGCTGCCCGGATTTAAAAAATATGGGATAAATTATATCTCCACTCCGGCTTTCATACAACGGCTCGGAGTTTTTTCCCCTGACACAGGCAAATCTGAAATGATAAACGATTTTCTGAAAAAGGTACCTGATCATTTCAGACTGATTGACCTCAATGTGGGACAGGGAGTTAAAAATGAAAGCTTCAGGGTCACAGTCAGGACAAATTTTGAGCTGGATCTGTCGCCTTCCTATGATCAATTGTGGAATAACTTTTCACATCACTGCAAAAGAAATATTGATGCCTCAGCCAGGCAGAGCCATGAGCTTATCCGGGACATAGAACCCTCAGAACTTATCGGACTTTTCAGGCAGAACTCAGGCAGGGAGATAAGGGAACTGAAGGATCTCCATTACAGTCGCCTGAACGATCTTATGAACTACTGCATAAGGAACAGCCTGGGAAGGATAACAGGCGTGAAAGATGCCGGGAAGAAGCTCATTTTCGGGATTTTTATAGTTGAAACAGATGGAAATAAAATAATGCTCCTTGTTGTCAATACTCCCGCAAGCCGTGAGAAAAGGATCGGATATTATGCTGTTAATGAGCTAATTAAAGAATCCGCAGGTTCACAGATGATCCTCGATTTTGAAGGTTCATCAATACCTTCAATTGCTTCTTTTATGGCGTC
>CAYWEQ010000079.1:7299-9879 GCA_964457185.1 uncultured Rikenellaceae bacterium | reverse complement strand
CATGGAACGTGAAAAGCTGTTTATAACTACCAAAATAAATACTTCAACCGGACTGACAACTTCCTGTGATGAAATTGTCTCGAGGGCAGGTGAGTTTCCGGCCACCGGCGATCGGTAGTGCCCTTATGTATGTTGCAGGAACTCTCTATCTGCTCTGGTTCCCGCTGGTCGGGATCAAGCTTTTCAAAATGGCGAGGGAAAGAGTATAATGGTTCGTGAGACTTCGACAAAACTGCAAGACTTTTAAAACTATATTAAATCCAAATTATTAAAATTACAGTATGATTTACGAAAACATCTTACAGACCATTGGAAATACTCCTCTTGTCAGGATAAACAATTTGAATCCGAACAAAAATGTTACTATTTGCGCTAAAATTGAAGGGAACAATCCAACCGGAAGTATAAAAGACAGGATAGCTTTAAAGATGATTGAGCAAGCCGAGGCTGAAGGTTCTTTGGCAAAAGGAAAGACAATAATTGAGCCAACATCAGGGAATACAGGCATTGGATTAGCAATGATCGGAATAGTGAAGGGGTATAATGTCGAGATTGTCATGAGCAAGGCAGTATCTGTTGAAAGAATAAGAATGATTGAATCTTTTGGTGCGAAAGTCACGTTGACCGATGCAGAGTTTGGGACTGACGGAGCTATAACTAAAGCAAGAGAGCTTGTAAAGGCAAATCCTGAAAAGTATTTTATGCCGGATCAGTTTTCAAATAAATACAACAAGATTGCACATTATAAAACAACGAGTGAGGAAATCTGGAAGCAGACAAACGGGAAAGTTGACTATTTCGTTTCAGCCATAGGGACTTCAGGAACAATAATGGGAGTAGGGAAAGCCCTCAGAGAGAACAATCCCAGGATAAAAATTGTCTGTGCGCATCCGGTGAAAGGTCATTATATACAGGGATTAAAGAATATGGAAGAAGCGATAGTGCCTTCAATTTATGATCCTTCAGAAATAGATGAAACGATCATGGTTGAGACAGAATCAGCATTTGAAATGACAAGACAGATCATTAAAAAAGAAGGAATTTTTGTTGGTATGAGCAGTGGTGCGGCCATGCATGCTGCTATTAAGATAGCCGGACAAATTAAGTCCGGAGTAATAGTAGTCATATTCCCGGACAGGGGAGAGAAATACCTTACAACTAATTTATTCAGGGCAGATTAAATATATGGTTCAATCTTAAAGTCTTTATTGCCTTCGGCCTGCAAAGCACGACTGCAAGACCAAAACGTATGAGGTGGTGAAGGCGAGAAAAGTGAGAGTAAAAAAATAGTGTAACTCCGTTAAATTCAGTGTATCTTTATAATTGAAGTAAAACGCTCCATATTCTATATTCAAAACTGTACCCGGAACGGTCAAACGATCGAACGCTAAATGCTATACGCTCTTTATCCAAGGCCTTTAGGAAGAGCTCTTCACATAAAAAAGGAGGGATGAAATATGTATTATGAAGTCGCAATTGTAACAGGAGGTGCTTCCGGAATAGGTAAGGAGATCTGCCTCTACCTGGCCGGAAAAGGAGCGAAAGTCATTATTGCCGATCTGAATTATGAAAAGGCAAAAGAAGTGGAAGACATTATTATTAAGGCAGGTGGTGAAGGCAGGGCAATGAAAACCGATGTCTCAGAATCCCCGGAAGTTGAGGCGATGATAAAGGAGACATACGAGCAGTATAAAAGGCTGGACCTCCTGGTAAACAATGCAGGGATCAGCATTAACGGGGAATTTCAGGATATGGATCTTGCTGGCTGGGAGAAGATATTCAGTGTCAACTTCATGGGGGTGCTTTACGGCACTTATTATGCATATCCGATAATGATGAAACAGGGGTACGGGCAGATTGTCAATGTGTCGTCACTGGCAGGATTGATGCCCGGCGGACTTATGACAAGCTATTCGGCAAGCAAGCATTCGGTTGTGGGATTTACGCTTTCGCTGAGAGCGGAAGCAAAACAATACGGGATAAAGGTGAATGCCCTGTGTCCCGGTTTTCTTGAAACTCCTATTCATGATGTCACACCAAATGTTTCGGAATATTTAAATACTGAAAAGAACAAAAGAACGGCAAATAAATATCCCGCTGCAAAAGATGTCATTAAACCGATGATGAGAGGTATAGAAAGAAACAGGGCTATCATTATTGCTCCATATAAGCATAAAGTATACTGGTGGCTCTACAGGATGTTTCCCGCCCTGATCCCGGTAATGTGGGGGAAGATTATCAGATACCTGAAGAAGTAAAAACAAGGCTTATCACCTGACGCCGTTTATCATGCAATCATTTAATAATTAAAAAGATGAATACAAAAAAAATTATCCGCATTTATTTGACAGGGTTCCTTGGATTACTTAATGTTCTGACCCTGACAGGACAGGAAAAGTCAGTTAAATATGACCTGGTAAGCTTGCTTGAGAATGGGAAGCTTGAAATCTATAACAGGCAGCTCTCATCGTTTTCGGAAGACGGTAAAAGCGGTATACGTTTTTCAAAGAGTATGGGTGACGGAATTGCCTGGCTTAAGGAGGTTGAATTTTCAGATGGAGTTATTGACCTCGATATCAG
>CAYWEQ010000079.1:3870-7199 GCA_964457185.1 uncultured Rikenellaceae bacterium | reverse complement strand
AATGCCAGCTTTATAGCTTTTGCTTTAATATTTTTATTATCACTTTTCTTTGGCAGAGCTTACTGCTCATGGTTCTGCCCCGGATGTGGAGTTCAGGAACTAATATCTATCATTATTAAAAAGAAATCAAAGAACTCAAAAGCTTTATATATAAAGTACGTCATATTTATAATCTGGATTGGAGCTATAATTACCGGTTACATTATCAATGGCATCCATAAAATTGACTTAACATATGGAATGTCTGATGTTACTTTAGTGAGAAAAATTGTTCTCACTGTCGGTGCAATTATTTTGATAGTTCCATTAACAGCAATCTTTGGACAATTTGCCTCCTGTAAGTACATATGCTGGCAGGTTCCATTTATGATAACCGGAACAAAAATCCGGGATTATTTCAAACTTAATGGATTGCGATTAAAAAGTGATAATACCAAGTGTAATAGTTGTAAAGTATGTACAGTTAAATGCCCCATGAATCTTGATGTAATGGAAAATGTTAAAAATGGACAGATGAACAATACGGAATGTATCCTTTGCGGTAACTGTATAGATCACTGCAAACGACAGGCAATAAAATACTCAATAAAAAAATAAAACACGAACTCCTGACAAGGACAATAAAGCAAATAATTTTCTCGCTCTTCTTACAGATTAACGCCCCTCCCCGGGGCTTTTTTGTTTTATCAGATATCTCATCCCTTTACAGTTATTCTCAGCATACTCTATCTCCCTCCTCGTGGACTCACCGATATTGTTAATTACGAAGATCTCATTAGCCGTCTTTTTTGGTATTCCAGGCCATCTTTCCTATTCATACTTTAGTACATCAACCGGATTAGTGTTTGCCGCTTTCAGAGTCTGAGAAAGAACCGTCAAAATGCCTGTTATAAACACAATTATAATGCCGGCGAAGAGAGTCCCTGCGCCAAATGTAACATGGAAAGCAAGAAACTTAAGCCATGCTGAGTTTATCAAATATGCCAGTGGTGCAGCTATAACAGCGGCAATTATCAGCATTATAATGAACGTCCGGCCGATGAGCAATGCAACACTTTGTGATTGTGACCCAAAAACCTTTCTGACACCAACCTCTTTCAACCTTGTCTGAATGCTATATGTAGCCATTCCAAAAAGCCCAAGACATGCTACAATAACTGCAAGGATAGTTGCAAAGCCAACAGTATATAAAACATCTCCAAAGATACCATAGTAATCCTTTATCTCATACTCAAGGAATGAACCTTGAATATCATGATAAGGATCAATCGAAGTCCAGGCATCCTTAAATTTAGCTATAGAGGCCTCCCTGTCCTGTGTGTTGATCCTGAGAACTGCAATGTTGTACTGCTCAGGACTCATCCTGAGGATGAGCGGTTTAAGAGGCAGAAACAGCGCAACATATTTATAATTCTCCACCACACCAATGACCCTGACCGGCAGAGTATCATAAATCAATATGTTTTGTCCTACCGCATCCTGAAGAGATTTAAATTTAAAATACTCGACTGCTTTTCTGTTAATAACTACTAAATTAGTATTTGGAGCCGGATCTTTTGGAAAATCTTCACCGGCAATAATATTTATTCCCATGGTTTTGATGTAGCCAGGATCGACAGAAAAATAGGCACCATCATACGATTCATCTTCAGGCTTGCTTTTTATACCAGTACTCCAATAATTGCCAATTCCCGGGATATGTGATCCGGCCGAAATTGATACAACTTCCGGTAACTGGCTGAACTGATCCCTGACCCTGGAAAACTGCTGGCCATTAAGCCGTATATTATAAACAACATCCCTGTCAAAACCCAGCTCACTATTTAACATAAAGCTCATCTGCCTGTATAATAATATAATTGAAATTATAAAAATAATAGAGAATGTGTACTGGGCCACAAGGAGGATCTTTCTGAATGTAACTCTCTTTAATAACCTGATATTTGAAGAGGCTTTAAATACTTTTATGGGATTCAGGGATGATACATAAATTGCAGGAATCAGACCGGCAATTAAACCTGTAGAAACGGAAAAGAGGAAGTAGGCTAAATAACTTGTAAGATTCTGATGGGGATCAATCCTGAGAAGTGTCATAAACCTCATTCCTGAAAATGCAGGAACAAGTAACTGAAGAATCATAAAGGCAAAGAAAAGTGAGATTAATGCAATGATAACTGCCTCGGTCAGGATCTGTGAGACAAGCTGGCCCCTTGACGCTCCAAAGGATTTTCGTATTCCATATTCTTTTGCTCTCATCAGAGATCGGGCAATTGAAAGGCTTGTATAATTAAATGCAGCCGAAAGCATAATTACTATTGCGAGCCCTGCAAAGAAAATTACAAATGCATTTGGGAGAAACATTCCGATTTCATTTGCAAGCAGTGGCCCTGGAACGATCCTGGAAATCGGAGTACTGTAAAAAGAGATATTTACCTTTCCATTTTCAGGGTATTTTAATTTACCTGTTTTTACCAGTGCAGTGTCAAGATCACTTTGCCTGGCATTTTCTTTAAGCAATATATACACATAATTTGAACCAAATTCTTCCCAGTTATCAGTAATATCACTTATCTTATTTTCTTTTTCCAGAGCCAGAAGTGTTGCATCGGAAATTAAGGCTTCAAACTGAATATGAGATTTTTGATCCGTTTTTGGAACAACACCGGTTACTCTTAAGCTACCGTACCTCTCGAAAATAATAGTTTTTCCAACAGGATCATTATCACCAAAAAATTTGTCAGCCACCTCCTCCGCCAAAACTATTGAATAAGGCTCGTCGAGAGGTTTTGATGCCAAGTTGCTTTTTAATTTGAAATCAAAAAGATTGAAAAATGAAGAAGTTGCATAGAAACCTGAAACCCGGAACCTTTTTTCATCATATATGCCTTCACCATTAAAGCTGTTATTCAGTACAACAGCATCCTCAATGAATGGATAATTGTCCTTCAATTCTTTTGCCAGCGGCCAGGTTGCAGATGCATATTTACTTATTGCTATCTTACTCAGGTTATCGATCGATTGAATTCTGAATATCCGGTCGCGGTTCTTATGGAAGTTATCATAAGAAAGCTGATCCTGGACTACTAAAATAATAAGCATGCATACGGCCATGCTTATCGATAGTCCGAAAATATTGATAATGGAAAAGCTCCTGTGTTTCAATATATTCCTAAAGGCTGTAAGAAAGTAACTTTTTATCATGGTGACAGGGATTTTTATATTTTTCTCTTTGCTCTTTGATTATGAAAACGGGTCCGGATTACATTCCTTCAGCGTGCAACCATTGTATTAAAGACGGATATGTTCGTACAATTGCTGCTTGACATTTA
>CAYWEQ010000079.1:0-3770 GCA_964457185.1 uncultured Rikenellaceae bacterium | reverse complement strand
TTACGCAGTTTTGGTATTCCAAGGAGAAGCTTAAGCCATCCAAATGGGAACAGATGCCCGTTCAAACCTTTCAATATCCGGTTTATATCAGGAAGAGCAATTGCAAATCCGACAGGTCTGCCTTCCGGATCTTCAGCAAAAACTACTCCTTTTGGCTGAATAACCGGCTTCAGATCACGCGCAACAGCCTCTGCTTCTTCCTTTGTAACAGAGGTATAACCCCAATTGTTGATAAGGCTTCTGTTCGACAGATCAATAACATTCTGTACATCTTTATTATAGTTCTTCATATCGACCTGACGGACATGTATCCCATATCGCTTTGCAACATCATCGGTAAGAGTCATTATTCTGTCGGGTATGGTGTAACCATCCTTTACTGAAATATAATAAACTAGCAGATCCTTGATCTTTTCCAGGTTAAAGGAAACCATATGATCAATATAATAAGGCGGATTATAGGGTGCCATAATCACCGGTGACGGGGTGAAGCCTTCCACAACCAGGCCCCACTCCTGCGATACAAAGCTCCATGGCCCTCTCATTTTTGTCATTCCCATATTCCTGAGCCAGGTTGCAGCGGTCTCAAAGAGCACAGAAGAGGCTGTTATATCTTCAATACATTCGTAATAACCGAATAATCCAATCGGTTCTTTCCATGTCTCCAGAGCCAGTCTGTCAATGAAAGCAGCGATACGTCCTGTTACCTTTTCATTTTCTTCAAGAAGAAATAGTGCATATTCGCAGTGATCAAGCGTCGGATTACGCTTTATATCAAACTGACTGAATTGCTCATCCAGTAACGGAGGCACCCATACCGGATCATTTTTATATAGCTTGTAAGGAAGATCGATGAATCTTTTCAGATCAGATTTTGTAATAACCGGTCGTATATTCATTTGTTCTTTTCTTGATACATTCTGGAGTCATTTCCCCTGGTGCAGTATGTGGTTTTTTTGTGTTATACATATAAACCGCTTGCCTGTTTAAGATATAATTGATTATTTTTATTAAATATACAATATAGAGCAATGTGATCTGATAAGCAATAATAAACGCAAAATGAAGAAGAATTTAATCTATGTGACACTATTGTTATTAATTGCAGGATGTGTGAATTCTCCGCAAGCGGAATTCTTAGCTCCAACCGGCGCATATCTGGGCCAGAAAACACCGGGAGATGTACCGGAAGTCTTTGCCCCGGGAATTGTCTCAACCGGTATGTTTACGCGCGACATAGCCATGACACCTGATGGTAAGGAGATCTATTTTTGCATTTCCCTTGCTAATTACACCTTTGCTACTATTCTGGTAACCAAAGAGATAAATGGCAAATGGACTCAGCCTGAAGTGATGGAACATATGAAGAACCCACAATATATGAATCTGGAACCTTGTATATCTCCTGACGGGAAAAAGTTCTTTTTTCTTTCAAATCGGCCTGATCCGGCAGCGAATGAAACTGAAGGAGATGAAGATATCTGGGTGATGGATAGGATTGGTAATGAATGGAGTGAACCTTATAATCCTGGTCAACCAGTTAATTCTGAATATTCAGAATTCTTCCCTTCTGTTACAAAAGATGGCACTCTTTATTTTACTAGATCAGAAAAAGAAAGCCGCGTTAATTATATTTTTCGTTCCAGGATGAAGGACGGAAAATATCAGGAACCGGAGAAACTTCCGCCTCAGGTAAACTCGGGGGTGACTCAGTATAATGCTTTTGTTGATCCTGACGAAAAATATTTAATAGTCCCGGTGAATGGAAGAAAAGATTCTTTTGGGGGTACGGATTATTACCTGGTATCCCGGAACCCAGACGATACATGGACCGAACCCGTTAATATGGGGAATAAAATAAATACAGTAAGCGGGCTTGAATTTTCACCATATGTGTCTCCCGATGGTAAGTACTTCTTCTTCATGTCCTCAAGAATACCTGAGAAGGAAAAATTGCCTAAGGAGCTGACCTTTTCACTTTTGGAAGAAATGTATAATAAACCCGGGAACGGAAACTCTTCCATCTATTGGGTTGATTCCAAGTTCATTTCAGAAATTAATCCGCTCTGACAAATCAGAAAAACTTCTCTTTTGTCACATTTGTGCCGGCCAGGTAAACATTATTTGCTAAAAAGTCAAAACCTTTGCGCCATTCCCTGCCTGCCGGCAGGCAGGCGTCAATATGAAGTTTTCAGAACTAAAATAAACATTGGAATACAACGTCAGCCAAAGTCCGAAGTATAACATTCATTGATTTATGTGAAACCATTTGATGGTGATAGTAATGGATTGGATATTCGTATTAGAAAATAAATTAGTATTTTCCACATTTATTAAATTATGAAAGCTTTATCCTGCTTAATAATATATCTGATTTTCGTTCTGATATTAAACCCATTATCAGCACAAAGCTACGAAATCAAAGGGGAAATTACTGATTCTAAATCGGGTGAGCCTATGATTGGTGTTCACATTACTATCAAAAATGATATACATGGAACAATTACTGGAAACGAAGGTGTTTTTGTACTTAAAACCCAAATTCCGCCACCCCTGGTATTACATATTTCATATGTTGGTTTTGTACCACAGGATATTGAAGTGACAAGCGCCACTACATTTCTTGATATTAAAATGGAAGAACAATTTTTATTAGGGCAGGAAGTTGTAATTTCTGCCAGCCGTATCGAGGAAAATATTTTAAGGTCTCCGGTCAGTGTTGAGAAAATGAACTTGCGCGATTTGAAGCAAATTTCCACAGCTAACTTCTACGATGGTTTATATCAGTTAAAAGGGGTAGATATGAATGTACATGGCCTTACTTTTCGTTTACCCAATACGAGGGGATTCAACGATTATACCAATTACCGGATGAACCAGATTATTGATGGTGTGGAAAACATTGCCCCCGGATTGAGCTTCTCCGCTGGTAATATATTTGGATTATCGCAGATTGATGTTAATAGCCTGGAAATGGTGGTAGGAGCTTCCAGTGCCCTGTATGGACCTGGCGGAATGAATGGTACACTGGTAATGGAAAGTAAAGATCCGTTTCAATATCAGGGACTGACGGTTTCATTTCAGTCAGGTGTAATGAACATTGCCTCCCAGACTTTTGATAATCTAACGCCAATGTTTGAAGTGAATTTTAGATATGCCAAGGCTTTCAGTAATCGTATAGCCCTGAAAATAACAGGTTCATATCTGGATGCAACCGATTGGCAGGCAGGTGATAAAAGAGATCGGACTGACCTGAATGATCCATCATTAATCCGACTTACAAATCCCGGTTACGATGGTGTGAATACCTATGGTGATGAGTCATTGGTGTCGTTGAACCTTAAAGATGTAGGCCCCCGGGTTATTAATGGTATTGCTGAATCTCAGGGTATAATACCGGGTTCTCCGGAATATGAAGAGCTCTATAACACAGCAATACAATATTTTCCGGATCAACTGGTTACACGAACAGGTTGGATAGAAAGTGATTTATCTGATGATAAAACAAAAAACCTCAGATTTGCAGGGTCATTGCATTATTTTATTAATGAACGTACTGAAGCAATTGTACAGGCTAATTATGCTCAGGGTACAAGTGTGTATACTGCTCAGAATCGTTTTGCAGCACGTGAATTCAATATCCTTTCCGGAAAAATCGAAGTGAATAATCCCAATTATTATGCCAGAGCATGGGGGGTGACTGAAAATTCAGGTTCATCGTATGATATTGGAGGTGCTGCACTGCGACTAAACGAAGAATGGAAACCTTC
>CAYWEQ010000078.1:0-10001 GCA_964457185.1 uncultured Rikenellaceae bacterium | reverse complement strand
GCATATGGCTTCCGTGTTTGGACGCGGGTTCGACTCCCGCCAGCTCCACCTCCGCCCGCCGAAGCTTCATGCGAAGGCGGGATTCGCCTTTTAATTCAAGGCAATAAAAAGTGCCTATTCACATCAACGTATTAAAAAACGTATTTTAATACGTTGATTATTAAAACTGAACACAGATTTTTCACGAATGACTCTTTGACCAACTTTGCTCATCAATTTATATTCAAAGAAAGTTCTCTGGTTAATGCAATAATCTTATTGCTTCCTTCACAATGTTATCTGAAGGCAAACCATAATATTTAAATATTTCCTGAGAACTTGCATGAATGACGCTCTCATCAGGAATTCCGATAATTTTCATTTTAACAGGTGAATTCTGAACTATTACTTCAGCGACTGAAGCTCACAGTCCGCCATATATACTGTGTTCCTCAACTGTAATGATATGCCCGGTTTCCGATGCTGCCCGCATTATTATATCAGTGTCAAGAGGTTTTAACGTATGCATATCAATGACCATAGCATTGATTCCCTTTTCTCTAAGTAAATGGTGAGCCTCAAGTGCATGAAATACTGTTTCTCCCGTTGCTATAAGAGCAATATCGTTGCCTTCGGCCAGTAAATTTGCTTTACCCGGAATAAAGGGAGAATCTGCAGAATAAATATCAGGAACAATATCTCTTCCCATACGAACATATGCTGATTCCGTGGCTTTTGCCAGATAACGTGTGAGCTTTTCAGTTTGATAACGGTCAGCCGGCAGATATATTTTCATCCCCGGAAAAGTCCTCATAACAGCAATATCATGAAGGCTGTGGTGACTTGTGCCCAACGCTCCGTAACTGACTCCCCCGCTGATCCCGATAATTTTCACATTGGTGCCCGTATATGCAACATCAACCCTTATCTGGTCCAGTCCCCTTGAGGAATAAAAGCATGCCGGACCGCAAACAAAAACATTTTTATTGCATAAGGCCAGTCCTGCTCCCACACCAACAGCATTCTGTTCTGCAATACCAACTTCAACGAACTGTTCAGGAAGTTTTTCAGCAAACTCTTCCAGTTTTGCGCTTCCTCTTGAATCGGAGGTTATAACAAAAATATCCTTGTTTCGGTATGCTTCTTCAAGAATCACATCGGCAAATACTTTCCGGCAGGGTATACCGTTAACTTTCATGATATTTCAGTTTCAATAAGTTATCAAGCTCACATATTGCGGCATTCAGTTCTTCAATAGTCGGAACCCTGTGATGCCAGGAAGTCCTGTTCTCAATAAATGAAACACCTTTCCCCTTTATTGTATATGCAATTACCGATGTCGGTTTGCCTGAATTATTTTTTATTGATGATAAGGTTTCAATAATATCTGAAATATTGTTCCCGTCACATTCCAGTGTATTCCATCCGTAAGCCTTATATCTTTCTGCAAGATTACCTAGAGCCATTACATCTTCCGTGTTACCGCTGATCTGCAGTCTGTTCCTGTCAACTATTACAATGAGATTATCCAGTTTATAATGGCTTGCTGCAGTAATAGCTTCTGAGATTGAACCTTCACCATGTTCTCCGTCTCCCATTAAAACAACGACCTTGTAATCCATGTTGCTTCGCTTCGCGGCAAGCGCCATACCAACTCCAACCGATAAGCCGTGTCCGAGAGATCCGGAGTTAAGCTCAACACCTGGGATTTTTATTTCCAGATGTCCGGCAAGAGGAGAATTGTACTTTCCATAGGTACCCAGGATTTCTTCTTTAATAAATCCCCTCTTTGCAAGAACCGCATATAATGCTTCCACTGAATGCCCTTTGCTCATGATAAAACGGTCCCTGTCGGGTTTTCCGGGATTGTCCGGATCAATCTTCATCACACCAAAATATAATGCAACAAGAATATCAACACAGGACAAGGACCCTCCTGTGTGACCGCTCGATGCTGCAAATATAATCTTAAGAAGGTTTTTTCTTACTTCAACAGCATATCTTTCCAGGCTCTGAATCTGAGACATTTATTATCTCTAAGTATTCGACATTGTTATTAAAACCAGTCCGATTAAAAAGCAAATAAACATTGTTATAAGTAAGGTATTTGTACTTTTTGGTGCATCTTTGAATTCCTTCCAGATAAAAATACCCCAGAGAATTGCCACAACAGGTGCTGCATTGCTTAACGCATAAGAAATTGCAGGATTTGCCGAACCTGCCGACATAAAACTCACCACCATCCCGGTCATCCAGATGAATCCGCCAATAAGCCCGCTTGAATGGTTAAGAAAACTGCCTTTAAAGTACTCCTTCATACGGACCCTGTTACCATCAACAGGATAACGCATAAAAATCGGATTGAATATTGGTGTGCTGACTGCAACACCGACAGCAAAAAAAAATACACCGGTATAAGGAGTGAGAGTGCCGGCTCCGCCTGTCACAAAAGTATTATCGAGAGATTTGACAACAAGCCCATAGAAAAAAGCAATTAAAACACCTGCAGCAACAGAAAGAATGATTCCCTTGGCAGAAGGTTTCTTCTGTTCTTTTGTAAGCTTCTTATAGGAAAGCATGCTCAGAAAAATGGCTGCAATAATTACAACCACACCTGCAAATAAAAGAACTACATTCCCTTCCGGAGAACCTTTGTCAATGATAACAAGGATAAAGTTGAAAATGATACCAAGGATCCAGGCTATTCCTCCGCCGATCGGGAATCCCACTGACATTCCTGCCACTGCAATGGCAGCTACCAGTAATATATTCCCCAGGTTCCATACTATACCGCCAAGCATAGCATTGATTATGCTTGAAGAATTGGCTTGTGCAATATCTGTTAAAAAGGGACGGCCTTCCGTACCCAGGTTACCCAGCGTGAACGCTGCAATAGCAGCAGTTAAAAGTAATCCCAAAGTAAGATCCCAGTAAAACAATTCAAAGCGCCAGGTCCTGGCAGCCAGCTTTTGGGTATTTGCCCATGATCCCCAGCAGATCATCGTTATGGCGAAGAAAAAAATTGCCAGTCCGTAGTTATGTACAAGTATCATAAGAGTTTAGAGTTTAGAGTTTAAAGTTCATAAGTGAAATGAGAGTTGTATGCTTTATCTGGTGTTTTCTATTCATGCTTGTATAATTCCCAGCCAAGGTAATTACCTATTGCTTCTTCAAGGATGCCTGCCACATGTCCCCGTACCATACTGACATGATGCTCAAATCCGTTTTTACACATGAATTTCATGAGCTTCTGCAAATTTAGTATCTGGCAAACTGCGATTCCGCCATCCATGCCATAAGGATCCTTCGTGAATTTTCCTTCCCCGAGATAAGAGCGTATCAATCCCTTCTGATCATCAGTTGATATCCTGAAGAATGTCATGTCTCCAGGGGCTACTTTGCCTTTAACAGCACCAAATGTGTCTTCGCTCCCAAGGACAGTACCCAGGACATCAAGGCTTCCTATTTCAATACTGCTTTGGAAAAATGATTTCGGGTAGTTGCTGCAGTGCGTGCAAACAACTTTATTAAGATCCTCCGCAAAATTATTATTCCAGTCAAGCAATGCGCTGGGTGTCTGAGCAGCCAGGGCTAATGCATACATCGAAACAGCACCGGTTATATCAACTTCACATGCCGAGGGCATTAGGTTTTCTCCCATCATGCTCATTGTGACACATGCAGCGCATCCGTAATTCTTTTCGATTGACTCCCAGCATTGAAGGGCTGAAATGTTAATATTATTTGCTGCTATCCAGTTTTCAATGGCAAGTCCGAATTTCGCCTGCCTTGTAATTTTCTCTTTTACAACACCTCCGCAATCACCATATTCCTGAATAGCCTTTACCTTATCTGCAACAGCCTTGTCATCATCCTTAAGCGTGTTCGCAGCTGAAATGATTTCAGACATGTCGACAGGGACAACAGTAATTCCCGATTGCTGAAGCAGCTTTTCACTTGCGCGCATGGTCTGAAATCCGCCAGGACGTGTACCGATGGCTCCTACACGCAGTCCTTTTAATCCTTTTACCACACGGCAGATGCCGGCAAACTTAATGATATCCTGTTCAAACTCGCTGCTCTCCAGACTATATGTATGATATACGGTATCAGTAAATTTTATTCCGTACTGATAAAAATTGTTGCATACTGATAGTTTACCGCAAAACGCATCCCTGCGGCTCTTCACGTCAACTTTATCATTATCATCATCACAGGCCTGTACAAGCACTGGTACTTTTAAATCACTCAGACTAATAGTATTGACAACACCAAGTTCATCACCGAAGTTTGGAAGGATCACTATTATGCCCTCAATAACATCACTTTTATTTTTGAAAAGCCGGGTACATTTCACTGCATCCGGATATCCTTCGATGTTACCCGTGGGAGTTTCCGATTCGGGCAGAATAATAACGCCAAAACCCAGTTTATCCAGTTTGGCAAGTACCTTTTTCCTGGCTTCCACAGCCAGTTTAGCATTGAAGATATTCCGTGTGGCAATGATCACACCGAATGTTTGTTTTTTATTTTCCATATTCTGGGGTTTTTATTTGCACTTATGATTAATACAGTTGAGCTCTTTTTACTGCCATTTTCCATCCTTCATACAGTCTGTTTATTGTTTCTTTTTTCTGTTTAGGACTGAAAGTTCTGTCGGCCAGGTGCAGCGATTTGATTTCATCCATGCCATTCCAGAAACCGGTTGCCAGTCCCGCCATAAACGTTGATCCCAGAGCCGATATTTCCGCTATGTCTGATCTGATGACATCTTTCCCGATCATATCTGCCTGGAATTGCATGAGGAAATCGTTTCTCGTGGCTCCTCCGTCAACTTTTAATTCCTTCAACTCAATCCCTCCTTTTTCAATCATCAGATCAATGAGGTCCTTTATCTGGTACGCGATACTTTCAAGTGCCGCTCTCACTATATGTGCTCTGGTTGTATTACGCCCCATGCCTGAGAGGCATGCCCGTGCCCGGTTATCCCAGTAAGGTGCTCCTAAACCGACAAATGCCGGGACAAAGTAAACTCCGTTGTTGTCTGGAACAGAAAGGGCAATCTGTTCTGATTCTGATGCATTATTAATCAGTCCTGCATCCTTTACAAGCCAGCTTATGGTATCCCCGGTACAATGAATATTACCTTCGAAAACATAATCTATGCATTTATCCCGTCCCCATCCAATTGAAGTTACCAGTCCATTCGGGGCTGATAATGGTTTACGTCCTATGTTCATCATGATTGAAGATCCCGTGCCATATGTTGCTTTGGCCATACCTGGTATAAAACATCGCTGGCCGAACAGTGCGGCATGCGAATCACCAAGAAGACCTGATATATTAACCGGCTTACCTGGAGTGACAGCAGGATCTGTCTGCCCAAATACCTCATCACTGAAATGAACTTCCGGGAACATGGATATATTTAAGCCAAACAGTTCAACAAGCTCCTGGTCCCATTCCAGTTTATGGATATTAAATAACATAGTGCGGCAGGCGTTGGAATAGTCAGTTGCGTGGATCTTCCCGCCAGCAAGCCTCCAGAGCAGCCATGAGTCCATAGTGCCCAACAGCAGATCTCCCCTCTTCATCCTGCTTTTAGCACCTTCAACATTTTCAATAATCCAGCTTAGTTTGCTTGCTGAAAAGTATGGATCGATTATCAATCCTGTTTTATTCATGATCATCTCTCCATAGCCCTCGTCCCGAAGCCTGGCACATAATCCTGCTCCACGCTGACATTGCCAGACAACTGCATTATAAACAGGTTGTCCTGTATGCCTGTCCCATATCATTGCAGTCTCCCGCTGGTTTGTAATTGCAATGGTTGCAATATCGGAAGGGCTTATATTCTTTTCACGGAATATATTTTTGATAATTCGTATAGTGTTCTGAAAGATTTCTTCAGGATCATGTTCGACAAAATCCTGCCTGGGATAATACTGTTTATGTTCCAGGGAGATTTTATGCTCTATCGTTGCTTTCTTGCTGAACAAAATACCTTTGGTTGCAGAGGTACTCTGATCAATGGCAATAATAAAAGTATTTTCGTTACCTGTCATAATTCATGAATATTCAAAACATTTCGTAACCCAAATGTAAATAATAATAAATAAAAAAAAAACCATCACATTCAGGCGATGATCAATTCAATTTCATGATCACGAAACAACTTTTTATCCTTTTCTTCGATCCCTGAATCTGTAACTATATAATCAATCAATGAAAGTGCGCCAAGACTGGCAAATGCGGTTTTACCAATCTTCGTTGAATCGGCTACAAGATATGTCAAATCGGAGGCATCAATCATAGCTTTTTTCACTACCAGATCACTGATTCCCGGATATGTTAATCCTGATTTCAGGGAAATACCGGCAGTCGCCAGAAAGAGCTTTTGTACATTTAATCCGTTAAAAAAATCGGCTGCCTTCTGACCTGTCAGTGAAAGTGTCGGCGGCTTAAATTCTCCTCCTGTCATTATCAGCTCTATCCCTGGTTCGCCACCCAGAATTAAAGCAATATTCACAGCGTTTGTGATAACCGTCAGGTCTCTTTTTGTGCCCTTGATCTTTTTGGCTATTTCAGTCGTTGTTGAGCCTGAATCCAAAATAATCGTATCTCCGGGATCAATAAAGTCCATGCACTTTCTGGCAATTGCCTCCTTTTTATCCATGTTTTCTTGATGAACAAGGGAAAAACTTCTGACATAGTCAACAATATTTTTCAGATAGACTCCTCCATGTTCACGCACTACCAGTCCTTCTTTTTCAAGTTTCTCAAGATCCTGGCGAATGGTGACTTCAGTGACTTTGAAGATCCTGGCCAAACCGACGACTTTTGCAGAACCATCCTCCCTGAGTAATTCAAGAATTTCATCCCTGCGCTGATGAGGCAACATAATATTTAAGTTTTATTGGTACCAATATATGAATAAACAATTATAAAATAAAAATAAATTAGTATTATAAAATTATGTTAAACGAAAATAAATGAAATATTTCTGCAATAAATAAAAATATTCTTTATTTTTGTTTATAATGATAATCTATATATTAATTGTATCAAATTGTTTGATTATCAGCCATCAAAGACCAGACATTCAATAATGTAAAATAAAAAGTCAAGATATGAAGACAAAGACGTCACATTTACTATGGATAATGATTTTCACAATTTTTATTCCGGTATGCATTCAGGCTCAGAATGTAACCAAACACCGGCTGATAGTGCTTACGGATATTGAAGCAGACCCGGACGATTCTCAAACACTGATCCGACTGTTACTCTATTCAAATCAGATTGAAATAGAAGGATTGATTGCTACAACATCGGTGCATCAGAAAGCACGGGTAGCCCCGGAAACAATTCGCAAAATCATAAATGGCTACGATAAGGTTCAGCCTAATCTTTTAAAACATGAGCCGGGATTTCCGACTGCGCAGGAGCTATTATCCCTGGTAAAACAGGGATTGCCTGTATATGGTATGGAAGGTGTTGGCAAAGGAAAAGATTCTGAAGGATCGGAATGGATAATAAAGGTTCTTGAAGAGAAAGACGAAAGACCTGTATGGGTGTCAGTATGGGGAGGTCCTAATACACTTGCACAGGCATTATGGAAAATCAGGGAGACAAAAGCTGTATCAGAAGCTAAGAGATTGATTTCCAAATTAAAGGTGTACACAATATCTGACCAGGATGATTCCGGTAGCTGGATGCGAAAGAATTTTACTGATCTGTTTTATATTGTGAGTCCCGGAAGTTATGGGACAGCTACATGGTCGGCTATTAACAGGGCTATTCCCGGAATAAACAATGAAGTTATAAGTAATGAATGGCTGGCAGAAAATATTCAGCAGGATCATGGTCCGTTGGGAGCTTTGTATCCTGATGTAGCTTATGGAATGGAGGGCGATACACCTTCATGGCTGATATTGATTCAAAACGGGCTTAATAATCCTGGCTTTCCGAATTGGGGCAGCTGGGGCGGCCGTTATGAATTGTACCAACCTGAACCTCCCGCTAAACCAACAAATCCGATGTTTACAGGTGGAGTTCCTGTTGAACCTGAAACAAGGCCTATCTGGACCAATGCTGATGATAAATTCACTCCCCGCATTCCCAATAAATACGGGAGGGCTATCCGGCAGGATACCGGAAAATATATCGGGAACCAGGTAACTCTATGGCGGTGGAGAGATGATTTTCAAAATGACTTTGCAGCCCGTATGGATTGGTGTACAAAATCATTTGAGGATGCAAATCACCCACCGGTTGCCAGGATAAACCAGCCCGATGAGTTTACAGTAAAGTCCGGAGATATTTATAAACTTGATGCAGACGGTTCATATGATCCGGATGGTGATAATTTAAGTTACTGGTGGTTCCAGTACCCGGAGGCAGGAACTTACAAGGGAACAATGAATTTTGCACCTTATTCAGAAAATCTTTACAACATACATACAATCAGGGCTCCTGAAGTATCAAGCCCGCAAACTGTTCATTTCATATTAAAAGTAACAGATAAAGGAAGCCCGGCTTTATCCAGGTACAAACGAGTTATTGTTACAATAATGCCCAAATAATAATATCTAATCTTAATCAATAATGAAAAGAAGACAAACTCTCAGCAGGCTCATTTTATTTCTTGTGTGTGGTCTTTGGTTATCAAATGATAACCTGGCTGCACAGCAACGGTCCAATCCCGTGGTTTCTCCTGAAGTAAAAGAGGATAAATCGGTAATATTCAGATTGTACGCACCCGAAGTTAAAACTGTGAAAGTTGTAGGAACATTTATGGATCCTATAGCAAATATTGAAATGATAAAGAATGATACCGGATTATTCGAGTTGGAAGTTGGTCCTCTTCCATCAGACATGTATGTATATACTTATATTGTTGATGGAGTTAAAATGCTCGATCCAAATAACAATGTCGTTGTACGGGATGGTTCCTACATTGAAAGCCGGCTTATGATACCGGGAGAATGGGTTGACAATGTTATAGGTGTCAGAGATGTTCCCCATGGGAATGTCACTGCCGTGTGGTATCCGTCACCTACCACGGGAATGAAGCGCAGAATGCTGATTTATACGCCTCCCGGTTATGAAAAGAGCACAGAATCTTATCCTGTGCTGTATCTTTTACATGGGGGCGGCGGTGATGAGGAAGCCTGGATAAGTCGTGGCAAAACAAACTATATTCTTGATAACCTAATAGCAGACGGCAAAGCCAAAGCAATGATCATAGTTATTACTAACGGCATTGCTTCAGTACCGGCTGCTCCCGGTGAACGGCCATTAATGTTGACCAGTACCAGGGTTAGCAGTCCCGGCGCTATGACATCCGGAAAGTTTGAAGAGAGCCTGGTTAAAGATGTGATACCTTTTATCGAAAGTAATTATCGTGTTCAAACCGATCCTGATCATCGGGCAATTGCAGGATTTTCCATGGGAGGTTATCAAACACAGAAGATAACCAACACCAATCCCGGGAAATTCATGTACATCGGAGTGATGAGCATGGGATTATATAATATGTTCGGACAATACAATAAAGAGGAACATATTGCTCAGATCAGGAAATTGAAGGCTAGCAATCCAAAGCTCTACTATATCGGTTGCGGGAAGACTGATTTTCTGTTTAAAGGAGTCACGGACCTGAGAGCTCTTTATGATGAATTAGGATTCAAATACACCTATCGGGAAAGCGAAGGCGGACACAGCTGGAATAACTGGAGGCTATACCTTGCAGAGATAGCTCAATTGCTGTTTAAATAGCAAGAATTTAGCATTTTTTTACTGTCATAACAGTAAATTCAGGCATTAGATCCACCTTTTGAATGAAAATTAGCCAACTTTACTGCTAAAGCGGTAAATATCGAAAGATAGATACAAATGGTTCTTGACCGGAAAATACCATTTCATTTTCTCTGCACTCCAAATTAGTCCTCTACCCTGATAATTAACATTAAAATAAAGCATTCCGGTCCCGTATTATAATCCTGTTTTTAATAAATTAA
>CAYWEQ010000077.1:1257-10326 GCA_964457185.1 uncultured Rikenellaceae bacterium | reverse complement strand
ATGTCATTTACCGTCAGAAAGAGGGAGGAGAGCCTGAGGTATTCCTTGATCCCAATACATTTTCTGCCGATGGCACTATTTCGCTGGGTGAGATGGGTTTTTCAAGGGACGGAAGTCTTGTTGCCTATTCAATTTCCGAAGGAGGATCTGACTGGAGGAAGGTAATAGTTATGAATGCTCCTTTAAAAGAGATCATCGGCGATACACTTAAGGATATTAAGTTTTCAGGGATAGCCTGGCAGGGCAATGACAGCTTTTATTATTCAAGCTATGATAAGCCGCAAGGCAGTCAGCTCTCTGCCATGACCGATCACCATAAGCTCTATTATCACAGGCTGGGCACAAAACAATCGGAAGATAAAGTGGTTTTCGGAGCTGATAAAGTGAGAAGATATGTAAGCGGTTATCTGACGGAAGATGAAAGGTATCTGATAGTAACTGCTTCAATCTCCACTACTGGCAATGAATTGTATATCAAGGACCTGACAAAGATAAATTCTGATTTTCAAACGGTGGTTGGTAACTTCGACAGCGATAACTATATTATCGATAACGACGGATCTAAACTGTATATAGGCACCAACCTTAATGCACCAAATACAAAGATAGTTACGGTGGATGCTGTAAAACCCGGAGCTGAAAACTGGGTAGACTTTATCCCTGAGACGAAAAATGTCCTTAATCCATCCACAGGAGCAGGATTTATCTTCGCCAATTACCTTAAAGATGCAATCTCCTACATAAAGCAATACGATAAAAACGGAGAGTTTGTCCGCGACATAATACTGCCGGGAATCGGAAGTGCCGGAGGATTCAGCGGTAAAAAGGATGATAAGGAGATCTATTATTCCTTTGCTAATTATACCACCCCGTCCACTATCTATAAAATGGATCCGTTAAGCGGAGACGCCCTGGTTTACAAAAAACCGTCAGTTCAGTTTAACGGAGAAGATTATGAATCTGTCCAGGTTTTTTATGAATCTAAAGATGGAACGCGCGTGCCGATGATAATCACCTTTAAGAAGGATACACCTCTGAACGGGAAAAATCCCACCATGCTTTATGGCTACGGCGGATTCAATATAAGCCAGACTCCGGGTTTCTCGGCAACCAATGCTCTCTGGCTGGCAATGGGGGGGATATATGCCGTGCCCAACATCAGAGGAGGCGGTGAATACGGAGAAAAATGGCACCTTGCAGGAACAAAATTGAATAAGCAGAATGTATTTGATGATTTTATCGCAGCTGCTGAGTACCTTATTGAAAATAAATATACCTCTCCCGAATACCTTGTTATAAGGGGCGGTTCAAATGGAGGACTTCTTGTAGGAGCAGTAATGACACAGAGACCTGATCTTTTCAAGGTTGCCCTTCCGGCAGTTGGTGTAATGGATATGCTCAGATACCATAAGTTCACTGCAGGAGCAGGCTGGGCATATGATTACGGAACAGCAGATGAGAGCCCCGAGATGTTCAATTACCTGCTCAAATATTCTCCGGTCCAGAATGTCAAAGCAGGTGTTGAATATCCCGCCACTCTTGTTACGACTGGTGATCACGATGACAGGGTTGTACCTGCACATTCATTCAAATTTGCTGCTCAGCTGCAGTCAAAGCAGGCTGGCAATAATCCGGTACTTATCCGCATTGAGACCAGAGCCGGACATGGTTCGGGGACTCCTGTAACTAAAACCATTGAGCAGTACACAGATATCTTCAGCTTCACGCTATGGAACATGGGAATAAAAAAGCTGAAATGAAAAAATTGCCATGGCAGATAAAATAATCAGAAGCGGAATTGCCGGATCAGGCTATGCTGCAAGGTTCCACTATGAAGCCTTGCAGCGCCTCTATTCTGTCAGGGTAAATATTACGGGATCTTACTCTCCCACTGTTGAAAGACTTAAGAAGTTTATTGACGAACGGCATCTTAAAGCTTTCACCAGCCTTGAATCACTGATTGAAGACTCAGATGTCATTCATGTTTGTACTCCTCCTTCAACTCATGAAACTATTGTGATCGCAGCTCTTGAGAAAGACAGGCATGTTATCGTTGAAAAACCTTTCACAGGATATTTCGGGGATGGAAGCAAAGACTTTAATGGTGATAAGTTTCCCAGGGAAAAGGGACTTGAACAGGCTTTGGCGAGTGTACAAAGGATGATTGAGGCAGAAAGTAAGAGCCGGGGCAGGATCATGTATGCTGAGAACTGGATATATGCTCCCTCGGTTATCAAGGAAAGTGATATTCTCAGGAAAACAAAAGCCCAGGTATTGTGGATGCATGGGGAAGAATCACATTCAGGCTCTCATTCAATGACTTATGGCGAGTGGAAATTTTCCGGAGGAGGATCAATGATTGGCAAGGGATGTCATCCGCTATCAGCGGCATTATATTTCAAGCAGGTTGAAGGCAGGGCACGGAGCGGCAAGCCGATCAGGCCGATGGCTGTATCAGCCCGCACTCATGCAGTTACCAGGATGCCCGGATTCAGGGATGAAGGCCACCTCAGGACTACCTACAAGGATATTGAAGACTTTGCAGCAGTCCATGTAGTGTTTGAAGACGGTACTTTCGCCGATATTTTTGCCAGCGAACTGGTACTTGGAGGAGTGCATAACTGGATTGAGGTAAATACCAGCAATCACAGGACTCTCTGCAACATAAGTCCAAACAATGCCATGCAGACCTATACACCTGATGAGAAGCACTTTAAGGATATATATATTGTTGAAAAGACGGAAACAAAACAGGGCTGGTCATCCGTTTCGCCTGATGAAAGCTGGTTCACCGGTTACCAGCACGAGATGGAAGCCTTCTACAGGTCCGTTGCATACGGTGATCCGGTTGAAAGCGGAAGCAGCCTGGCTGCTGATGTAATTGCAACTATCTATGCAGGCTACCTTTCTGCTGAAAGAAAAGGATCTGAGGTGCTGGTTACATTATTACAAAATCCCTTAATGTAATTTCACCATATGCCACATCCAGGAAGGGATTGCCGTTTTTCATACCGACATTCCCGAACCCTGTGGCTGTTGAAATGAATGAAGTGAAATCATCTTTCCCGGCCTTAATATACATAACCTGGTCAACCGCGTCATATCTTGCACCTGCAAGCGCCTGGAGCATGGCATAGCTCGATAACGCCCTTGCATACCAGTGCCCGCATTCATATTCATCGAAAGGATTCCGGATTCTTCCGTCATACCTGTCACGTGCTGTTCTGACAATCTCCAGTCCTTTTTCCACTTCACCCATCATCATCAGGTGTGAGGCAACCTGGTATTCAATACCTGTCCATATTTCATCGCTGTAAACAAACGGAAGCGACAGTCTGCCCTCTTTCGGCCAGCTGCAAAGCAAAAGACCTCCTTCATTCCCAATCGCATATGAAGGACGCTGTGGATTTGAGTGATCTGACAGGTCCCTGCGGAGATTATATTTATAGACTGATTTCAGATGGCTGGTCACTTTCAGTGAATCGATTACATTCCTCAGTCCGCATACTTCTGCAATCCATGCACCCAGAATACCATCAGAAAGGCAGCCTGTACCGTACTGATATTTCGGACCTTCATTCTGAAGCAATGCCCTGGCTTCTCCGGAATAATCTGATGACCATGATCCTTCGGAGGCTTTGACAGGATCAGGAGAATTAAGCCCCTCCCATTTTATCTTCTGGATGAAATACTCTCCGTTAAAAAGATCCGATTCCAGTACTTTTTTCCCTTTTGAATAAAGTGTTTCATATTTGGAAACATCATCACCAAGGTATTTCCCCATTTCCGATATTGCCCTGAGTGCACCAAGGTAAAAGCTTGTACACATTCCGTCAGGCCCCCAGAATTCAATGTCATAGGTATTATGATGGGGTTCTTCAAGAGTGCCTGTTGAACGGGGGTCCCATGTCTTGATGCAATAATCCATACTTTCAGTCACTTTCGGATACATTTTCTCAAGCCATTCCGTATCGCCGCTGATACGCCAGTCGCGGTAGATTTTCATGATCCCTCCCAGCTGGCCATCAGATGCAGCATAAAAAGTTGTTGCTATCGGCCTTATCGGGAGTGCTGCCCTGAATGTCTGATGTCCTTCCGCATCCTGGCTTGCAAAAAATTCCTCCCCCCTGAGTGTTCTCTCAATCTTAGGGAAAAGGTGAGGTATAGCCTGGGCATAATTCCAGACATGAGTGCAGGATCCGGCGCAACAGCCTGAATTATCACTGCATCCTTCCCAGCTCCAGAGTTTACCATCAGGTTGTCTTAATACAGTGGGTGATTTCAGGATTGTCAGATTGGCTGAAACAGCCTCCAGTACTTCAGGCGGAAGAGTCGAGGAATAAAAAGCGTTGCAAAACAATTCTGATTTTTCTATAAGGTCTGTGTAATTTGTTTTCCAGTAATTTACCACTTCTGCAATATTGGCAAATTTAGCGGAGTACCATGGTCTGTAAAACGGATCCTTGCAGGAGCAGTTCGGATCAGGGCTTATTTGTCTTTTCTCTTCAGAATCCTGTCCATACCTCAGATTTGTATTAGGAACATACCACGACATCATTAGTTTTATGACTCTTGTCTCTCCGGGGTTTACAGTAAATGGCACATACAGTGATGCTCCGGGTGCATCGCCTTCAACTGGAGATGTACTCCTGGTTTCACCATTCAATATGGTGTTCCACGTAATGGTCAGAGGATCCCACCATCCTCCCCTGAACCAGCAATGATCCACGATTGTTCCTGGTTCAGTAGTAAATATTGCGAAGTCGCCTTGTTTTTCAGGATTTTCACTGCTGTCCTGTTCCGACAGTACGAATCCCCCTGCAACAGGCTTTATTGAAGCTTTACCTCCTGACTGCCTCATGAAATTCCTGGTATTGTATGAGAATACCGCTTCAATAGTTCCATTTCCTGAGTTTGTAAATGAATACTCCAGTGCTCCCACCGGAAGACTTGAATTATCGGCATCAGTCGGTATGAAAGGACTCCATCCCTTTATCATGACATCCAGGGGTATATCACCATCCTTTAGTTCAACTCCGGCAAACGGGAATCTTGCATGGAATGTTGAGTTCATGAACCTTGGAAGCCCATAGCTTGAGCCCGAGGATCCGTTTCCGGAGCCGGGTTGTCCGAATCGTTTCCATCCGGGAACCTGTCCTTCAAGTATTTTTGCTCCGTTTTCAATTCCCTTTATTGATATGGCAGCAAACATGCATGGTTCATTATATACCTCCGGCCTGTTCCTGACAGACATATGGGAAATTGCCCCTGTGCCTTCCAGACAAAACATTCCTGCTCCTATGCCCCCGATCGGGAATGCTATCCTGTTCAGGTATTCTCCCGTATAGGTTCCATTATACTCATGATAATTATTAATTATGTTCTCTTGCTGAGAGCACGAGGATAAAACAATACTAATACAGGTAAAAGGAAATAGTAATTGATTTAGTGTTCTTTTCATTTTCTGAATATGAATATTTTAACGATTAAACCATTGCGCCGTTGAGCCAATATGCCTTTGCGCCGGTTCAGCTTTCCAGTATTTTCACCAGCCTGTCGCACAGATCTTTAAGTCCTTCAGGAGTATCACCGCCGGGTTGTTCTATAGTGGCCCATCCGTTATATCCGGTTTCATCAAGAGCTTTCATTACAGCCGGCCAGTTGACATCACCCTCCATTAGTTTGACTTTAAAACCTGCTGACCTTCCTTCGGAGTCAGCAATTTTACGGCTGTACTCCTTGATATGTACTTTTGCGATCCTGCTGCCAAGTATTTTTATCCACTGTTCCGGCCAGCCATAAGTCAGTATATTTCCGCAGTCAAAATAAAATCCCACCGCCTGACTCTGAAACTGATCAACATAATTTGCAGCTTCCAGGGGGCTTAAAAGAAAATTATTCCAGACATTCTCTATAGCAATCCTTACATTAAGCTTTTCAGCAAGGGGAATGGCTTTCCTGATCTCCTCAGAAGAACGGTTCCAGCATTCATCATAACTTACATTTTCAGTGACTCTGCCCGGAACAAGCAGAACAGCATCAGCACCATAAGCGCTGGCATCTTCAAGTGACACTTTCAGGGCTTCAACCCCGCTTTCCCTCACTTTCGGATCAGGATCGGAAAGAAGGAATTTCCAGTGCATGGCTCCGCAAACACTTGGTACTGGTAAACGTGTGGCATCACGCGCTTTAAGTACCTCATCCCTGTTAAGGTGACTCATTACCTCAATACCATCGAAGCCGGCTTCTTTTGCAGACTGAAATTTTTCCAGGATGGTTTTTCCAACACCGTTGCTTCCCCACATAATTCCTTTTTTAATATTTCTGACAGGAAGAGGAAAGATTGATGACAATCCCGGAACAGATGAAACCGGAATCATGGCAGATGCCAGTATGCTATTTTTAGTGAATTGCCTTCTGTTCATAGCTTAATTTATTTTGGTTCTGTCCCAATTACCGGAATCACCTCGGGAATACCCGGTACCGGTCCAAACTCATAGGTCTTCGGACCCAGGTAAAGATCTGAATTCATTACTTCATCCCAGGTGACATCCTTTCCGGTATAAGCCGACATGCGTCCCATTGTGGTTACCAGTGTTGACATAACCTGGGCTTCAGCATCATTTACTACATTGCCTGTTCTGATTCCTGTGACCAGGTTTATGTGCTCCTGAACGTACGGATCAGTTACCTTCCATGTTTCATCAGCTGATCCTTCTTCAGGTTCGGGATACTTCCATATCTCCTCCCCTTTAAGGTTGAAGAGAGTTCCCCTGGCATTGGCAAATCCCTGTGTTCCGACAATAAATTGTTCAGTAATATTGCTGCAGCCTGTTATCTGGCGCGCAGCACAATGAGTATGCATACCGTTATCATAAATATACTCTATACTGAAAAAATCGTACTGATCGCCGGTTATCCTTCGCTGGCGTCCCCCCCAGCCTATTGCCTTGACAGGATTTTTGCCTATATACCAGTTCATTACATCTATTTCATGTATGAATTGCTCAACGATATGATCACCGGAAAGCCAGCAGAAATTGGCCCAGTTTCTCAGCATATATTCCATATCAGTCCATCCCGGTTTTCTTGTTATAACCCAAAGTGAACCGCCGTTACGGGTAATATGGGCGCTGACAATATCACCTATTTCACCGTTCATCACTCTCCTCCGTGTTTCCATGAAATCCTTCTGTACTCTTCTTATTGTTCCGCTTACCATGCATAGCCCCTTTTCTTTTGCCCTTTCAATGGAAACCAGTACAGAACGTGCACCTACAGGATCGACCGCACATGGTTTTTCAAGGAAAATATGCTTGCCGGCCTGTACCGCTGCAGCAATATGAGCCGGACGGAAGTGAGGCGGAGTGCAAAGCAGCACTAAATCAACGTCTGAGTCAATCACCTGCTGATAGCTGTCAAATCCAATAAAGCATTTTTCGTCTGCAATTTCAATGTTTCTCTCTTTCTTAAGCTGTTCCCGGCACTGATCAAGCCTGTCCTGGAATACATCTCCAAGTGCTGTTATCTGCAGGTTGGGACCTGCATCCACGAAATTAACAGCAGCACCTGTCCCCCTGCCTCCGCAGCCTATAAGTCCGGCTTTTAATACCGGTCCGTCAGGAGCCTGCGTCAGAAGAACAGGAAGCTTTTCTTCCACTTTTTTTGGTTCTTTTCCCTTGCATGAAGCAATGATTCCCATAGAACCTAAAGCTGCCGCAGCCATACCGGTATCTGTAATAAACTTCCTGCGACCGATGTTTTTGTGTGAGGTTTCTTTTTTCATATCAGTAATGTATTGTATTATATAAATTCAGGATTAAATGTTTTTAGTAGACCTCAAGTTCACGCCATGACGGTATGGCCGGGAATTTTGCATGAGGCTCATTCTGGTACCAGTAGCATACCGAAGCTATATCGGATTTTTGTGCAAGGTATCTTCCTCCCTGTCTCCATCCAAGGTCCTGTATAGTGATTTTCAGATCTTTATCGAACCTGACCGGATCCATAATGTGCCAGCGGTACATGCCGAAACGCTGCATCACATTATAATGGCCGTCACCACGAATTACCTGGTGGAGACCTGTATAAGGAGTGCTGAATTCCGTATAATTTACTTCCTCAACACCGGCAGCGTTTTTCTTTCTTGTATCAAAATCGTAGGAGCCGCAGAAATAATCTTCTGTACCTGTACCACATATTGTAGGGAATTTTGTATCACCATCCATGAAGAATTTGATCTCGCCTTCTCCCCACCATCCGTTATTATTGACTCCCCATGCCAGATAAACACCCACATAATGACCTCTGCCTTTAATACCGTCAACAATAGTATAATCGGATGTGGAATTTGGATTAGCTCTGCGGAATTGAGCATGGAAATACGCGGCATCGGCCGGTACATCGGTAAGAGTGTAGTCGATCTGGTAGTAAAGGGTCATGTTATCAGTATCACCAGTATTTTCCATAGTGATCTTGCATTTCTTCCTGAAGGGCATTGGCCAGTAACAGTTGAAGGCACTGCCCGGATTAACACAAATGGCCAGTGATGTCAGCGGGGCATAGCTCCCCCAGCCCATTGCAAAAAAGTCACCTACAGGACATTCTACCGAAGGTTCAGTCTCGCCATCCCAGTATATCCGCAGGATGTTGTAACGCCATTTTCCGGCAGGAGTCATCCAGATATGCTGTATGGCTCCGGGACCTTCAATTTCGGCCATGGTAAAGGTTTCTCCGGGTTTGATCCTGACGTATGGATTCACCTTCCAGCCCTGCCCAAGATCGCGTGCCGCATTGAAGGCATTTGCAACATTGGTTTTATCCTTATCCGTGACAGGATCGGCCATTCCGGCTTTGCCTTTCTCACCTGTGAAGTTTTCAGGACTTATTGACCGGGTTTTTGCATCGGACAATCTGTACAGGTTACCCATATTCATGTCCAGCCCGTTGAATTTGCTCTGCGAAAATGCCATAAATGGCATTAAGCAGACTACTGCAACAGCAACAAGAATCCTTTTCATATTATTAATTTTAGATTTGGTTATCAATTCACTCTAAAATTAATAAATA
>CAYWEQ010000077.1:0-1157 GCA_964457185.1 uncultured Rikenellaceae bacterium | reverse complement strand
ATTATTCATGGTGCAATAGTTTTCGATTGACAGAAACAGAAATTCCCTGCCGGCGTTACCAAAAAGGCCTCCGGAGAAAGAGTGTTGATTTAAAGAGTGTCAGTCCTGCGCAGATTCCTGATGGATCATCAGATACCTGAAGCCATCTTGTCAAAATCCTTGACCGGAATAGCCTCTGATGTCGCGAAAGCAATTCCAGTCATTTTACTGACGGCGACTGAATACTTCAATGCCTGTTCAGTATCCGGGAACGTGGCAATGATCACCAGGTCCTTTTCACCTAGCAAAGCATAGACTGAAACAATTTTCCCCTTGTACTTTGTAATGAGCTGATTGGCCTTTTCAGTCCTGCCTGCACTGATTCCTTTTTTGGCTTCAGGCGAGTATTTCCCGAATAAAAAATAAGTTGCCATCTTTCCCTCCTTCTGTTATTAAATGAAACCTGTGTATTTAATTAATCCATGAAATTTGTATAAAGATACTAATTAAATAACTGTAAGTCAAGAGGTATTGGACCGGACTCCGGATATCACAATCAATCTGGTGAAAAAATAAATACCGCTGAAGATAATGGATTTGTTTTTTTATTAAATTACTTTGAGAAAAGTGATAAGATGAAACAGGTATCCATGATCAGGAAGACTCTTTCATTCATTATAATCCTGATAATCGTACATTATTCAATTAATGCTCAGTTCTCATTTAAGGCGCAGACAGGGATCAGCTATATTGAACATCTTTCTACAGGTGTATCATTCAGTTTCTCAGACAAACATACAATATCACTTCTTTACGGATCAAACCTGTTTATCAACCCGCAGGATTTCTCTTCCCTGATGCTGCAGTATGATTTCCTGATAAATAAATTTCAATTTGCAGGAATAAATCCAAGGATAGGTATAAAAGGAGGATACTCAATTTACACAAACAATTATTACAAATGGACGCTTTCTTCTTTTGTACCATTTGTCGGGCTTAAATATCGGCTTAATAAAACAATTGACATCGCACTTGACTTCGGAACGGCGGTTTCCATAGAACATTCAGTGGAAAGGATCAGCTACGGAGAAATCGGAATGTACAGGGAATATCTTCCTGAATATAAACTGGGATTGATCTTCAATCTCTTAAAGAATAGTGAAAAGGAGTAAAGAATT
>CAYWEQ010000076.1:6776-10533 GCA_964457185.1 uncultured Rikenellaceae bacterium | reverse complement strand
CATACGAAGCTGACATATTTATGGACGGGATCAATGCAAGCCGTGATGCTACTGACTACAAACGGGAAATTATCAAGGTGTTATCATCAGACAAGCTCAAGGTCAGCCTTGCTCCGGGCGGAGGCTGGGCGGTAAGGATAGAGAAAAAATAACTACTTGCGTTTTTGCTTTATAAAAGAGACAATATTGTGAACATTGTCAATCCATATGCCATTGGCAGGATCAGCAGCATATTTGCATAGCGCTTCAATGGTTTTTAACTGAGAAGTCTGGTTCCCTTCAACATTCATTTCGTGTCCGGCCAGGATCAGCCAGGATCCGCTTGCTTTTGCTGTCTCTATCAATCTCAGGATCTGTTCAAATGATTTACCGTCCAGTTCAGTTGCATTGAGCTGGTATAGATCGCAATATGCCGGATCATTTGGCGCCTCATTAAGCCAGCCGCGTCCGCTTTCAAACATTAGCGCTATCAAAGGCACATAACTCTGTACATTTATTCCCCTGCCTATAAAGGTTTGTCCGCATGGATATGCAAATGATACCGGATTAACATCCAGCATTCCCTTTATAAGTCTGTTAGCTGAATCCAGTTCCGTCTTCATCCTGTTAAGAGTATAATCTTCCAGAGCCCTGCTTCTTGACCAGGTAAAATTTCCCGAGCAGGGATGCAATATTGAATGATTCCCGATCTCATGACCATTATTGACGGCTTTTTTCCACTCGTCAATCCTTTGCAGCATACTGCCTGGTGATATATAAAATGTTGCTTTCACATCATATTTGTCGAGAAGGGGAATACCAGTATCCGTCTGGGAAAGACGGGCATCGTCGAATGTCAGGCTCAGAGCCATTTGTTTACCTTCGGGCCAGGCAAAGCCCTGTGCAGGAGCAGCTGAATTACCGCTGTCGTATGCCTGACTGAAAGCAGAACAGGAAATAATGCTAAAAGCTGTCAAAAAGAAATAAATGGCCAGTTGTTTATGTTTATTATCCATCATATTACTAAATTAAATTATACAAGTCGCCGCTATGCGGCTTATAAAGCATTAACAAATTTATTAATATCCATAATACAGATCGCTCCTACGCAGCTAATTTACATTAACTTTGCCGGATTCAATCTTACGAAATATGCTGAAAGTACTTGAGCATCCGCTGATAACACATAAGCTTACGCAGCTTCGCCGCAAAGAGACCGAAACCAAGGATTTCCGGTATAACCTTAGCGAGATAGCAGCTCTGATGGCATACGAGATCACCCGTGACCTTCCCATGAAAGAGACAGTTGTAGAAACTCCAATGGGTAAATGCACAACGAGGGAGCTCGCCGGAACGGTAGTGCTCATTCCTGTCCTGAGAGCCGGACTCGGAATGGTTGAAGGAATAACCAACCTGATCCCGGATGCAAAAGTCGGACATATCGGTATGTTCAGGGATCATGAAACCCTTAAGCCCATGACCTATTATTCCAAACTGCCTGATAATCTCGAAGATGCGGTGGTTATGGTGCTTGACCCAATGCTTGCAACAGGAGGTAGTGCAACGGCAGCAATACAGGCGCTTAAGGATAGCGGGGCAAGGAAGATCAAGCTTGTTTGCATTATCGGTGCGCCGGAAGGGGTAAAAAAGATCGAAGAGGATCATCCCGATGTGCAGATCTATCTTGCAGGTCTCGATGAAAAACTGAATGAAATCGGATATATTGTCCCCGGCCTGGGAGATGCAGGCGACAGATTGTTTGGAACAAAATAACATGTACTCACCCCCTTCTTTGCTTCAGCAGAAGGGGGCTGGGGGGATGAGTACATGAAAATCTGAGAGACAGAGATGATATATTATCTGTAATACTGTTAATCCAAAACAATTCTTAATTTCACCTGTTTTTTAAATATGCCTAGCCAGAATGTCATAGGAGTAAAAGATGTCTGGAAATCATTCAAAACGGTCCAGGCTGTAAAAGGGATCAGTCTTAATATCCCTAAAGGACAGTTCGTTGCCCTGCTGGGACCAAACGGAGCGGGCAAGACAACCCTTGTTGAGATGATCGAGGGGATACAAAAACCTGATAAAGGTGAGATCACCATAATGGGCAAGCACTGGAAAGGAAATGAAGATGAGCTTCACCGCATCATCGGACTCGCACTACAGGAGACAAGGTTCATCGACAAGCTCAGAGTTACTGAAACTTTGCAGCTTTTTGCAGGCTTTTTTAATCTCGGGAAAAAGAGAGTCAACGAAATAATTGATATAGTAGGACTGGAAGACAAAAGAAAATCTTATGTAGTTAACCTTTCAGGCGGACAACGGCAGCGTCTGGCTATAGGTATTGCGCTTATAAACACACCGGCAATTCTTCTTCTTGATGAACCGACAACGGGTCTGGATCCCAATGCAAGAAGGGAGATATGGGATATTCTCAGAAAACTTAAAGAGATGTCAGAAACATCAATGATCCTGACAACTCATTACATGGAAGAGGCTGAAAAGCTCTGTGATCATATTATCATTCTCGATAACGGAGTGATCCTTCGCGAAGGCACAATTGATCAGCTACTTGTTGAAGAGAGAACCCTTGACGACCTTTTTGTTTCACTGACTGGGAGGAGGATTTATGAGTAAGGTACTTATAATAAGACAGTTATGGTATCTTACCCTGGCTCATTTCCGGGAGATAATCCGTGAACCGGGAGTTCTTTTATGGGGAGTAGTATTCCCGATTCTTATGTCGCTTGGACTCGGTCTGGCCTTCACCAGGAAAGCCGATGTCGTTCGTAAAGTGGCCGTAATAATACCTGAAACCAATGCTCAGACCGACACTTCGTCTATATTCTCCTTCCTTAACAATAAGTGTGAAATTAACACTTCTTCAGATGCAGGAGAGGATGATTTTAAATGGCGCTTTGAAATAAAGGATGATAAACTTGGAAATACCGAATTTCTCTTTTATGAGCTGAAGTGGGACCATGCAATGGTGCTTCTTAAAAGAGGAACCATAAACCTTATCCTTTTCAATAACAACGGCAACACTGAATACCACTTCGATCCTGTAAATTCCGACGCAGAGCTTACTTATATGAAGCTCAGTCCTGTTATCGGATCAGGACACATAATACCTTCAGGTAACACTGATGAAATAAAACCGCTTACTGTTGCCGGGACAAGATATGTTGATTTCCTCATCCCGGGGATCATTACTCTTGGTGTAATGATGTCAACCATGTGGGGAATAAGCTACGGGATAATTGAAAAACGTTCGAAGAAACTTCTCAGGCGCCTGGTAGCAACTCCTATGAAAAAGTCACATTTCCTTATCGCGCTTATAACAGTCAGGATCGCGATGAACTTCATTGAGGCAATGATCATGGTGGTTTTTGCCCTGCTTGCCTTTAACATGACGATCCAGGGAAGCATTCCTGCAATGATCATTTTGTTTCTTGCAGGCAATGTCGCTTTTGCGGGTATTGCGGTTCTGGTCTCTTCACATACATCAAATACAGAAGTCGGAAACGGACTTATCAACTTTATTGTTACACCTATGATGGTGCTGTCAGGTATCTTTTTCAGCTATACCAATTTTCCCGACTGGAGTATTTCGGTCATTCAGAAATTGCCGCTTACCATGCTTACCGATGCGATGAGGAGCATCTTTAATGAAGGAGCAGGATTTGCTGAAATTACATTACCTGCTATCATACTTGCTGCCACAGGAGTGATATTCTTTGCTGCAGGATTGAAGATATTCAAGTGGCATTAAAAT
>CAYWEQ010000076.1:0-6676 GCA_964457185.1 uncultured Rikenellaceae bacterium | reverse complement strand
ACTTTAAAGTAAGAGAAGCTGATATTAGTGTTTCCAGCGCAGGTAATGCTGATATATATGTGACAGAACGTCTGAAGGCAAGAGCATCCAGCGCAGGCGATGTTAATTACAAAGGCAATCCGAAATACCTTGATGCCAATTCTTCAAGCGCAGGAGGCATTCACAGCAGGTAAATTCCATTAAATATATATTTCCCTCCTTATTATGAACCGTCAGGGTTATCCCTGACGGTTTTTTGCTATTTTTGTACTATACCTGGGTACAAAAAAATCTTAATACCATGAAAGAAAATATAAGTATTAATCTGAAAAACGTCGGTGGCTTTGTTGCATATGAGGAGATCATAGCCCTGGCACAGCAATCTGCCAGACATCTTGATGCTGTCAATGCCGGAACAGGAGCAGGAAATGACTTTCTCGGATGGCTTTCTCTTCCCGATGATATTCTTCCCCAGATTGACAGGATAGAAAAGACTGCCAGACACCTGAGATCAGTATCAGATACTACTGTTGTTATCGGAATCGGAGGCTCCTATCTCGGGGCCAGAGCTGTCATTGAAGCTCTCTCCCATTCATTTCCGTCACTGCTTAAATCAAAACATCATGAGATACTATATGCAGGACAGAATATCTGCGAGGATTATATAGCGGATCTTCTGGAAATACTTGAAAACAGAAATTATTCAATAATCGTTATTTCAAAATCAGGGACAACGACAGAACCAGCAATAGCTTTCAGGATCCTCAAGGACCATCTTGAAAGAAAAGTCGGTAAGGTTGTTGCTGCTGACAGGATAATTGCCATCACCGACAGCTCAAAGGGCGCGCTGAGATCACTTGCTGATATAAACGGCTATGAGACATTTGTAATTCCCGATAATATCGGAGGTCGTTATTCGGTCCTTACTCCTGTCGGGCTTCTTCCAATAGCAGTCAGCGGACTGGATATCAGAGCATTGGTTAAAGGAGCAAAGGCTATGGAAGATGCATCAAGACATAATAAAAATGCTGCCGCTAATCCTGTGCTGATGTATGCTGCGGCCCGTAATCTTATACTCCGGGGAGGCTGGCCTGTTGAGATTCTTGTTGGATTCACTCCCCGTCTTCATTACCTGTCGGAATGGTGGAAACAGCTTTTCGGCGAGAGTGAAGGCAAAGAGGGAAAAGGAATATTTCCCGCATCGGTTGACTTCACCACTGACCTTCATTCTCTCGGACAGTATATTCAGGAAGGTCAGAGGATACTGTTTGAAACGATGATCTCTGTAAGAAATCCCGGGAAGAAGCTGACAATACCGTCTGAAAAGGATGATTCAGATCAGCTTAATTATCTGGCCGGGAAAAGACTCTCAGAAGTGAATCATAATGCTGAAACCGGGACGGTTCTTGCTCATAATGATGGAAATGTGCCGGTAATTACCATTAATGTACCTGAACTTGATGGGTATTACATTGGTGAGCTGATATATTTCTTTGAGCTGGCATGTGCAATAAGCGGGTATATCCTGGATGTAAATCCATTTGATCAGCCAGGAGTTGAAGCATATAAGAAGAATATGTTTGCCCTGCTTAACAAGCCGGGATACGAGGAGGCAGGGAAGGAACTAAAAGAAAGATTGAAATAAAAGATAAAAGACAAAAGAAACAAGATAAAAGAAAAGGTTGAAGAAGTTGAAGAGGATTGAAGAAGGTTGAATGCAACTTATTCCCCCTTAGAAGGGGGGCAGGGGGATGTTTTCCCTGAATTACCAATATAGATTTTAATTTGTTGTTATAATGAAAATAGAACTCAGAAAAGATTTCAAATGGGCGCTTGTTGTGCCAACCAGCATGGGGGTCCGTATTACTCCTGCAAACGGACAGCCGGTTCATTGCAGTGATACATTCCAAATGCATGTTACCAGCGCCGAGACAAATGTGGCAAGCATATCATCATTTCTCGGGCTGCCTGTAAAAGTCCTGACAACTTTTGTCAGTGAGAGTCCGATAGCAAGACTCATTAAGGATAACCTGGCTGGCAGGCATATGGTATATGAAGGTGTTGATGTTGAACAGGGGGGGCCGTGGGGTTACCGTCACCAGTTCAACATTGCTGATGCCGGTTACGGATCGCGCGGCCCCAGGGTTCAGAACGACCGTGCCGGGGAAGTAGGCAGAACCCTGAATGTCAAAGATTTCGATCTGGAACGGATGTTTGGCAAAGAGGGCGTTCAGATCCTTCACCTTTCAGGATTAATAGGCGCCCTGTCACCTGAAACTAGCAATTTCTGCCTTGAACTGGCCAGGGCGGCAAAGAATAACGGTACACGCATCTCATTTGATCTTAACTATCGCGCGACCTTCTGGAAAAACCGTGAAAAAGAGCTCGCAATAATTTTTAAGGAGATTGCAGGGTTAGCTGATATTCTTGTCGGCAATGAAGAAGATTTTCAGCTTTGCCTCGGCATCCAGGGTCCGGAAGAAGGAGGTAAGGATCTTAGCTCCAAGATTGACAGTTTCAAGGAAATGATAGGCAGGGTAAGAAAAGCATTCCCCGATGCTTCTGTCTTTGCCACCACCCTGCGACAGGTAATAAGCACCAATGAGCACCTCTGGGGAGCCATAATGCTTGAAGGCGATAACTGGCGTGTTGTTGAGCCGCGTGAAATTCAGGTACTTGACCGTATAGGCGGCGGTGACGGATTTGTGGGAGGTTTGCTTTATGCAATCCTGAAAGGATGGAGCCCTGAAAAGTGGATCCAGTTCGGATGGGCAACTGGAGCCCTGGCAACAACAGTTGTAACTGATTATTGCCAGCCTGCCGATGAAGAACAGGTGTGGAGCATCTGGAAAGGAAATGCACGCGTACGCCGTTAATATATACTAAATATCTTAAATTCAAATAAATAAGACTAAAATGAAAAAACTTGCATTTTATTTTATGGCTGTTGCTGTCGTAGCAGGCATGATGATGACAGGCTGCAAAAAATGGAGTGAAACCGGAACGGGATCGTTCAGAATTGTCACAAACCAAAATGGCCAGACCCTCGGGTACGATACCACATCTGGTGTTAAATTATTAACAGTAAAAGGATTTGCTTTCAAGGACCTTAATAGAAATGGTGAGCTTGATAAATACGAAGACTGGCGTTTGACTGCTGATGAAAGGGCAAAAGATCTTGCTTCAAAAATGAGTATTGAACAGATTGCCGGACTGATGCTTTACAGCGCCCACCAGTCTATTCCTTCAAGACCAGGCCGCGGTCCCTTTGGCGGAGCAACTTACGGTGGAAAATCCTTTAGAGAGAGCGGTGCGAAAGCATCAGACCTTACTGACCAGCAGGTTAAGTTCCTTACTGATGACAACCTGCGCCATGTACTTATTACGTCTGTAGAGAGTCCTGAGGTATCTGCGGTCTGGAACAACAATGTCCAGGTTCTGTGCGAAAGCATTGGTTTTGGAATTCCTGCAAACAACAGTTCTGATCCAAGGCATCAGGCCATGTCAACAGCAGAATATAATGTAGGTTCGGCAGGACAGATTTCCATGTGGCCGGGTTCGCTCGGAATGGCAGCTACTTTTGATCCTGCCATAGTCAAACAGTTTGGTGAGATCGCCTCACAGGAATACCGCGCACTGGGGATCTCAACAGCTTTGTCACCTCAGATTGACCTGGCCACTGAGCCCCGCTGGAGCAGGGTGAGCGGCACATTCGGCGAAAGTCCTCAGCTCTCCGCTGATATGGCACGAGCTTATGTTGACGGATTCCAGACATCTACAGGAGAAAGGGCAATAACCGGCGGATGGGGCTATAACAGCGTAAATGCCATGATAAAACACTGGCCGGGCGGCGGGCCTGAAGAAGGAGGACGTGATGCACATTTTGCATTTGGCAAGTATGCTGTCTATCCCGGTAATAATCTTGCTGACAACCTTGTACCCTTCACCGAGGGAGCCTTAAAACTGGAAGGTGAAACAAAAATGGCTTCTGCTGTAATGCCCTATTATACAATATCTTATGGAATTGATAATGTAAATAATGAAAATGTAGGCAACAGCTATAACAAGTATTTAATAACAGATCTTTTACGAGGCAAATATGCATTTGATGGCGTTGTATGTACCGACTGGGGCGTTACAAATGATGAGACTGCCGTGGATGGATTTGGCACAACCTGCTGGGGAGCTGAAAAACTATCGGTTGTTGAAAGACATTATAAAATAATTATGGCAGGTGTTGACCAGTTTGGTGGCAATAACGATGCTGGTCCTGTAGTGGAAGCTTATAAGATGGGTGTAAAGGAGCATGGTGAGGAGTTCATGCGTGCACGGATGGAACAATCAGCTGTCCGCCTTCTGAAGAATATTTTCAGGGTCGGACTCTTTGAAAATCCTTATCTCAATCCTGAGGTAACAAAAGTCGTTACAGGCAATATAGAGTTTATGAAAGCAGGTTATGATGCACAACTGAAATCCATCGTAATGCTGAAGAACAAAGATAAAGTGCTTCCGTTGCAGAAAAACCAAACAGTTTATATTCCTAAGAGAGCAGCTCCTGCAGGAAGGAATTTCTTCGGAATGGAAACTCCAGCTTCTGAATCCTATCCCATCAATATTGAGATTGCAAAGAAATATTTCAACGTCACGGAGAATCCTGCTGAAGCCGACTTTGCTCTCGTTATAATAAACAGTCCCAACGGAGGCAGCGGATACAGTCGTGAAGATGTTAATAAAGGAGGGAATGGCTATGTTCCCATAAGTTTGCAGTACGGAAAGTATACTGCTGTTGATGCGCGTGATCCAAGCATTGCCGGAGGCGATCCACTGGAGACATTTACGAACCGTACTTACCGTGGCAAATCAGTTGCAACATTCAATGCAAATGACCTGAAAATGGTTCTTGATACAAAGAAAGCCATGAAGGGTAAACCTGTGATTATTTCAGTCAACATGTCAAAGCCAATGGTTTTCAGTGAATTTGAGAAGGATGTCGACGCCATTGTAGCTACTTTTGAAGTTCAGGATCAGGTGATCCTTGATATTCTGACAGGAGCAGCTGAACCATCAGGATTATTACCATTGCAGATGCCTGCTGACATGAAAACTGTAGAATTGCAGAAGGAAGATATGCCATTTGATATGACCTGTCATACTGATTCAGAAGGGAATGTTTATGACTTCGGCTTCGGATTAAACTGGAGCGGTGTCATCAAGGATGCAAGGACGGAGAAGTATGTGAGGAAATAGGATTTATCTTTTCTTCCCCAGCTTATACTTCTTTATAAACTCGTCAAGAATCTGTGTAAGGTTCGGATAGCCTATTTCCTGAAGATCGTAATATACCCTGGTATTTGGTTTTTTAATATCAATTATCCTCTTTAGATCTATGGGTGTGGCAATTACGACACTGTCGCATTTTGTTCTGTTGATGGTCTTTTCCAGGTCGCTTAATTGCTGTTCGCCGTATCCCATTGCAGGAAGAAGGGTTCCGATTCCCGGATAGATACTGAAAGTTTCTTTCAGCCTTCCTGTTATATAAGGCCTCGGATCAACCAGTTCTGATGCCCCGAATTTACGGGCAGCAATAATGCCTGCTCCGAATTTCATTTCACCATGGGTAAGTGTAGGTCCGTCTTCCACGACAAGCACTTTTTTACCCTTAATGACTGAAGGATTATCTACCTTGATGGGTGATGCTCCGTCGACTACCACAGCTTTCGGACTGACTTTCTCGATGCTTTCACGTACAGTCTGTATATCTTCCGGGGAAGCGCTGTCCATTTTGTTTATCACAACGACATCAGCCAGACGCAAAGTCACTTCACCCGGATAGTATCTCAACTCGTGACCTGCCCTGTGAGGATCGGTAATAGTTATCATCAGGTCCGGCTTGTAGAAAGGAAAATCATTGTTGCCTCCGTCCCAAACAATTACATCACATCCGGAAGGATCCTTTTCGGCCCTGCGTATAATTGCCTCATAATCGACACCAGCATAGATGACATTCCCCCTTACCACATGATGTTCATATTCTTCCATCTCCTCCACAGTGCACTTATGTTTTTCAAGGTCTCTGACAGCTGCGAATCTCTGTACTTTCTGAGCGGCCAGGTTTCCATACGGCATCGGGTGACGGACCGCAACAACCTTCAGTCCCTTTTCCATAAGAATCTCGATGACTCTTCTTGATGTCTGGCTTTTTCCGCACCCCGTTCTGACAGCCCCTACTGCTATGACAGGTTTAGTGCTTTTAACCATGGTATCATGAGGGCCAAGCAGGATAAAGTTTGCACCCGCTGCATTTACTATTGCGCTTACTGACATTACTTTCTGGTAGGTTATATCGCTGTATGAAAAGACACAATCATCAACCTTTAATTTGCGAATAAGTTCAGGAAGATTCTCCTCAGCATAGATTGGGATACCCCGGGGATACAATTTACCTGCCAGCTCAGCCGGGTATTTTCTGTCGTCGATATCAGGTATCTGAGCTGCTGTAAATGCAACTACATTGCAACTATTATTATCTCTAAAACAGGTGTTGAAATTATGAAAATCCCTTCCTGCTGCACCAATTATGATGACATTCTTTTTCGCCATAAAACCTCCTTGATCAGTTCAGAAATTTTTTAAAAGTGAAAGACTTTTCTTTTTATAATGAATCAACAAATGTATAATTTGCATACTGAAATTCCGA
>CAYWEQ010000075.1:0-10631 GCA_964457185.1 uncultured Rikenellaceae bacterium | reverse complement strand
TACCAGTCTCGATGCTTCCCCTGTCATTTAAATTGTAAAGACGGGCAGGATTTGTGCTTGCCATCTGTATTGCTTCTTCCAGAGAGCATCCCGTAACCTTCATAACATTGGCCACTCCCTTCTTCATCGGTAAAGCCGATCCGGCCAGAACATTCTGTGCAGGGTAACGGACCATTCCGTCAGGTGTCAGTTCGATTGTATCGCCCTCAACATTGAGAAATTTGCCCGGCGGTAATGACGCATAACTGGTAACATCGGATGTGATAATTGTCTTATCGGGCCCCTTTACCTTATAAAATGTCCTTATTTCTTCAGGATTGAGGTGGAACCCGTCGCCTATTATGCTTATCATCAGGCGGTCGTCAGCCAGTTGGGGCCATAACGGATTCAGATGGCGATTTATGGTGTTCGCACATCCGTTTCCAAGGTGGGTTGCAATAACAGCTCCCAGATCGACAGCCTCTTTAACCACGTCAGCCGGTGCATTATGATGTGCCAGGCCCACCAAAACACCACTGGCCTTGCATTTTTTAATGAAATCAAGAGCTCCTTCGGTTTCAGGAGCCAGGGAAACCTGCAAAATATGGTTGCCGGATGCTTTTTGTAATTCTGTAAATTCTTCCCAGTCAGGTTTCCTCACAAACCTCAGCGGATGAGCGCCTCTGAAACCGTCGACCGGCGAAATATATGGACCTTCAAGATGGAATCCGGCTATTGAACCCATAAGCTCCGGATCGTCTATTGCCTGTGACAGAACAGAAAAGTTCTTCATCAGCAGTTCATTGCTGTTTGTTGTAAGCGTTGGAAGATATGTGGTAACTCCTGCTTTCCATAATTCAATGGTTGCCTTCTTCACACCATCAACTGTCAGCTCCCCTCCTCCGAATGTGAATGAGACACCTGCGAATCCGTTCACCTGGTTATCGATCAGGCCAGGAGCAATATACAGATCCTGGCTTCCTTCAGGAAGTTTTTTTATTCTTTTAATGCCGGTTATCCGGCCTTCGCTGATTGTAATTGAAACAGGTTTATTGTCAGAATATAATATTCCGGTTATTGTTTCCTGGCAAAAGGAGACAGTTGAAAAGAAAAAAAATAAAACCGGGATGCATATAGTAAAATTCCGGATTTTATTTTGCTGGTTCAATCTGCAGCAGAATAATCTTTCCCCCTTTTTTATCATGTTAATCAGAAAAAGAATCATATTGTTAATAATTGAATTCCTAGACTTCATCAACAAAATAGCTGCTATAAATTTATTTAAAAATTAAACTTTATGCAAAGTGATAATAAATGCTCACATCCGGGTATATTTAACATAGAATAAAAAGATACTATTATGGACCGCAGGAATTTTTCACGAAAAATGATGATGGCAGGACTTGTAATGCCCGCAGTGAATATGAATCCGGTTTTAATCCCGGAAAATGCAGAATACTACGAAGAAGATGTTAAAAAATTTCCTTCCAGTGAATTTGATGTCGTTGTTGCCGGTGGGGGAACTGCCGGCGTGGTTGCTGCCACAGCAGCAGCGAGGAACGGGGCAAAAACTGCTTTAATTGAAGGAAAGGGATATGTAGGCGGTACCGTAGTTGAGGGTGGTACTGCCCTTCACAGTTACTTCAATCTCTGGACGGCATTCCCGGGTGTTGAAAAACGCCAGGTTGTCAAAGGAATAGCTCAGGAGATAATTGACCGTCTGCTTAAGATTGGAGGAACAACCGGTCATGGAATCGTTACCGGCAAAATAGACTACGACAGCGTCTGTACAGCTATTGATACAGAGCTTTATAAGCTTGCTGCCCTTGAGATGCTTGCCGAGGCTGGTGTTAATGTTTTCACAAATACCCTTGTGGCCGGCACTGAAAAAAAAGGGTCCTCGATAACCGGAGTGATAACACAGAGCCGTATGGGGAGAGAATTATTAAAGGCCAAATGTTTTGTTGACAGTACCGCTTATGGTGATCTCTCCGCGTATGCCGGTGCTGAATTCAAGGAGCTGAATGATCATCCTGTCTGCAACAGCATGGGACTTGGAAATGTAAACATAGAAAAGCTATACACCTACCTTGTTAAAAACAATGCTCTGGGTGATCTGGCATACGGCCTCCGTGACGGCAAAGAGGGGCAGATCATAAGAATGGGAAGCGAAAGCGGTTATACCATCAGGGGCAAGCTTCCCGATGAATTTGTTGATGGTGTAGTAAAGCTTGGATCGGGACTGATAACAACGACTGTGCATGATAATTACCTCATGTTTATTAAAGTGAATTATAAAATGCCTGTAAGCCCGACAAACAGGGATGAGGTTGCAAAAGCTGAATTAATTATCAGGCAGAATCAATATAAAACCCTGGAATTATTCAGAAAATATTTACCTGGTTGTGAAAATGCATTTATTGCCCGCACCAGTCCTTCTTTAAATATCCGCCGCGGAAGGACCATAACATGTGATTACGATATTTCCCTTGCTGATGTTATTGAGGCCAGGCATTTTGATGATGATATAATGGTTTATGGATTCCATGATTCAGCTCCGAGGTACCAGATTAAGAACGGAGGCACCTACGGTTTGCCTTATAAAGCTTTGCGGGTCAAAGGGATTGACAATCTGTTGGCAGCAGGCATGTTGATAACTACTGATTTCCAGGCACATATGTCTACCCGTAATACTGTCTGTTGCATGGGGCAGGGACAGGCTGCAGGAACCGCCGCAGCTCTCTGTTCTGCAAAAAGAATTGGCACACGGGAACTTAAATATGCCGATCTGAGGAGTGCCCTGGAAGAAGGAAAGGTATACTTTGAGAACTGATCCCCGTGCCGCGAAGCGGCGGGGGTCAATACCTTCGGGGGGGCAGGGAGTCATTTAACGATACTAAGCCACGCTTCTGCCATTAGCTGGGCTCCGGCGAGTGTAGGATGAACCCCGTCAAATGTCCAGTAGGCACCGGGTGCCTGCCTCTGGGCCTCATCATAAATACTCTGATAAGGGATAAATGTTGCGTCGAACTGAGCTGCAATATCAAAGGCTGCCTTCTGGTAATCAAAGAATTCCGGGTACCATTTTTCATCCACAGCTTTTACCCCCTTAACAGCAAATGGTTCGCAGATGATCAGTTTCACATCCGGCAAAGCAATTTTTGTCCGTTCAAGAAGTGCGACATAATCTCTTTTGTAAATCTCCACTGTTCCGTCATAACGCCCATTCAGCTTATGCCAGATATCATTAACACCGATAAGAATGCTTAAAACATCGGGCTTAATATCAAGACAATCTGAATCCCATCGCTCGACAAGCTGGAATACTTTATTTCCTGATATACCTTTATTATATATCTTCAGGTTCTGTGATGCATATTTCCTGAGGAGTGAAGCTGCTGCAAGCACCGGATAACCTGATCCGAGGTTTCTGCCGGTGTTGAATCCCGTATCTTCCTTGTTCCTGCCTGAGTCAGTAATTGAGTCACCCTGGAAAAGTATGGTTTGATCCTTCAGCAGTGTTATTTTTTTCACACTGCTTTTTGTCATAGCTGCCGAGATAATTTCAGGAATGCTCACAGCTGCTAATGTCCCGAGAGCAGCTTTCTTAAGAAAACTGCGGCGTGTGTTGTTCTGGTTTTTCATATCGAAAAATATTAATTTCTATTTCTTAAATTCAATTTTAAATCCCGGTACCTGCCAGTCCGGAAGTTTTACAGGCTTACTTATGACCAGGGCATCTTCTTCCTGTTTCCACACAAGTTTCTCATCGCTTCCCAGCATGGAAACAGATTTCACTTTTTTGCTGACCAGTGCCGAGTTTTTGCCAAGCGAAGAGATTTTAATATCCTCAGCCGGAGAGATCATGCAAAAGGCATAGAGCATTTTTCCTTTTGAGGTGAAACGAATGTCTGCAGGCTCATATGGCCTGACATCTCTGACACCCCCGAATGTTCCTTTTTCCTGTTTCTTCATTGAGGGACCTTCGCCATATACTTTCCAGGGACGGGTACCGTAAATGCCTTCTCCGTTTGACGGAATCCATGCTGCAATCTCATCAAGGATTGCAATAACATCAGGTTCAAGATCACCTTCAGGTGTTTGCACAACATTCAGTAAAAGGTTGCCATTTTTACTTACTATATCAACAAGCATCCGGATAACTTCAGTTCCGGTCATATACTTCTGTCCGGTACGGTAATACCAGTCGCCAATCGAGGTATCCGTCTGCCAGGGATCAACGCTGATCGAATCCATAGCGCCCCGTTCAATATCCATGACCCATCTTCCCTCTGAAACAAGGTGCTTGCAGGTGTATACAGCTTCAAGCTTACCCATGTTCTTCAGAATATCCTGGTTATAATAATGAGCAAGCATTGTTCTTCCTGTTTCTCCGAAAGGCAGTTCTCCGTCGGAATAAAGAAGATCGGGTTGATACATATCAATGAGTTCGGTAATGCATGCCAGCCAGTTTTGCTGGTTTGCAGAATCTTTTGTCAGCCACTGATAATCGTCAGGAGCCGTTTTCGGGTGGTAAAGGTCCTGATACTCAGGATTGGCTCCGTCATAAGGTACTCCCTTCATAGGTCCGCTCTTATCAGCGCCATGGCTTGGCTGAAACCAGGTGTAACTCGCACCAAGGTGTTCAGATACACCAAAACGGAGACCCTCCTTTTTTGCTGCCTGCTGCCAGAGTCCCACAACATCTTTCATCGGGCCCATTTTTACGGAATTCCACCTGTGTATCTTCGAGTCCCAAAGAAAGAAATTGTCATGATGGGTTGCCATGCTGACAAAGTACTTTGCGCCCACTCTTTTGTAAAGCGCCATCAGCTGTTCAGGATCCCATTTTTCAGCTTTCCAGAGAGGAATTATATCCTTATATCCGAATTTTGAAGGATGGCCATAGTGCTCCAGGTGGTAGAGGTATTCCCTGCCTGGCTTTCCCGTTGGTTCATTGGTTCGCCTGTCAACAATATCAGATTCGTACATCTTCCTGGCATACCAGTCGCCCTGGCGTGGTACTGCCTGCGGTCCCCAGTGTGCCCAGATGCCGAATTTGGCATCGCGGAACCAATCCGGATAACTGTATTGTTCAAAGGATTCAAGCTCTGGTTTAAATGAAGGAGTAAACAGTGTTTGTTCCTGTTTTGCCGGTTTGCTTTTACAGGACACTACAAATGCTGTAATTACAAAAAATGCCAGTACTGAAATGAATAATCGATTGGTTTTCATTGTCTTTTTACTTTTGTCTTTTTACTTTTATCTTGTCTGATGCCGGTCGCCGGCTTAATACCTCACCTTTATTTTAACGGCACCTTCAACTGGTTTTTCAGATGCTACCATCACATACCCTCCGCCGCTTCCTGATGTGATCGCGCCGGGGTAATCAGGAAAATATTTTGTTTCAAGCTCATTCATAATCCAATCCGGAACCGTGAGAGGAAGGATCTTTTTCCACGATAATAATGTATCAGTCATTGATCTTCCCAGTCCTTTTATATCTTTTTTCAGAACAGATTCCCAGCATCTGTCTCCTGCTTCGCCAAGCTCCTTTATAAGGGGCTTTTCAAGGTTCATGATCTTCAGGGGATCATATCCCTGTGGCCGTGGTTCAAGCGGGACTAGATGAATAACAACTGACAACCATTCACAAGTCTCTCTGTCCGTGGCTGATTCGATCTTTTCCGGCCAGTATCCGCCTCTGTAATACAGCCTGTTAATTCCGGGATATAGTAAACCGATCTGATCCTGAGAACCGGAGATATAGGGTTTTCCGGGTGGATTTTCTGCTCCGAAAAGCAGCCTGGCATTTTCCTCATGATCTCCGGCAGGGTACTTGTCACCCCACAACTTTATTCCGATTTTCCTTGAGCTTGTTGCCAGCCCCGACCGGTCGTTGAAATCCATTGTCGGCCATATCTGGGCCACTACAACAGAGCCGGGGTGGATCTCTGACACCCATGGCTGATCGATCCAGCCGCCGGCAAGACACAATCTGTATGGGAATCTCATTTCCCTTTTTGTTTCTGAACTCGACCTGGCCGGTAATCCCGGTTCCGGAATACGTTCAAGAACGAGATATTGTACACCAAATTTTTTACAAAGAATCTCTTTATCCGGAGTATGGCCGTCCTGGTTAACAATAAAAATATCGGGTTTTAACCTTTTAATATCCGGTTCAAAGTCGAGCAACCCCATTCCTGAGGCAAGGAATGCATCATAGACGTATCTTATAGATTTTATTATATACAATCGTTCCTCTTCAGAGAAAACAGGCTTCTTCCCCTTCAGAGACAGAAGATTATCATCCTTTCCTATACTGACATACAAATCACCATAAGCTGAAGCTGTTTTAAAAAAAGCTATATGCCCGCCATGAAGGAGGTCGTAACAGCCGCTGACAAGAACTTTCTTAACCTTCATTTGATGCCAAGGCTACTTATTGAATCTTTCTTTCTTTTTATTATCCTGTTCTGAAACAATCTGTTCCCTGATCCAGTCGTATGTCTTCTCCAATCCTTTCCTCAGAGGAATAGAAGGCTCCCATCCAAGATACTTCCTTATAAGAGTATTATCGCTGTTTCGTCCCCTGACTCCTTTAGGAGCTTTAAGATCATATTTTCTTTCAAGCTTATAACCCGCAATATCTTCAACAATATCTACAAGTTCATTTATTGAGACCATTTCGCTGCTTCCCAGGTTAATCGGTTCATCTATATCGCTATACATGATATCCTGTATTCCTTTTATACAATCATCAATGTACATAAAACTCCTTGTCTGGTGTCCGTCTCCCCATATCACAATTTTCTTTTCACCTGAAATGCCTGCCTGAATTACTTTACGGCAGATCGCTGCCGGAGCTTTTTCCCTTCCGCCATCGTAAGTTCCGAAAGGTCCGTATACATTATGAAATCTAGCTACTCTGGTTATGAGGCTAAAATCCTCACTGAAGTGCCTGCACATTCGTTCACTGAATAGTTTTTCCCAGCCGTAACCATCCTCTGCCAGTGCAGGGTAGGCATCAGATTCCTTCAGACCCGGATTATCAGGATCGGTCTGTTTATCACCATTGTAAACACATGCCGATGACGAATAGAAGAACCTTTCTATTCCGTATTCACGAGAAGCAATAAGGAGATGTGTATTTATCAGAACACTTATCATACAGGCCGCCTTGTTATTCTCAATAAAGCCCATTCCCCCCATGTCGGCGGCCAGGTTGAATACTTCATTACATCCCTTCACTGCCTTATCACAGTTTTCCCTGAGACGCAGATCAAGAACCATGTTTTCTGCTTCATCTGAAATCTGGTACCATTCATCCAGTTGTTTGATGTCGACTGCTCTTATATTGTGCCCTTGTCTGATAAGCTCTTTAACAAGATGCCCTCCAATGAAACCTCCCGCACCTGTTACAACTATTTTTTTCATTCCCTGGTTTATTCTTATATTGTTATTATCAGGATATCAGATATTTACAGGAAGATTATACCATTTTACAGCATTCTCATTGTAAATTTTATTCACTACTTCTTTCGGGAGCTGTAAACCCTTAAATCTTTTAACAAATTTATCGGAAGTCATCTCGGTATCAGTCGTAAAATATTTCCAGTCGTCTACCCATGTGTCATGTATCATTTTTTTAAATGCTTCAGGATTTCTGCTGCCGCTGTATCCGATATCTGTCCCGTAAAGGAGCCTGTCCTGATATTTAATAATGAAGTCTCTTACCCTTTCCCTGTCTTGCGCTGACTGGTACTGAAGGTGGCATATCCTTGCCGACATGTCAACAGTCAGGTTCGGAAATTTATCAAGCCGCAGTGCAAGTGAATCAACATTCCATTCAAGGCTTCCGAGATGGCATCCGATGAATGTCAGTCCGGGATTCTCTTTCAGCATGTTGTCCCTTGCGTTTACCTGATCTTCATACGATGGGTAATCCGGGTGAAGGAACATATGATACTGCGGATTCCCGGCAAAATAGCTGCTGTCGCTGCTTACAGTCATCTGGTCAAGAGGGAGCCAGCAGTTACGCGGCTCTCCGAGGTGCCCGGTCACCGGAAGGCCTTTACTCATGATAAAGTCAAAAACGGGCTTCAGACCAGGATCATCAACCATGATGAATTTCCCTGCCTGGTCACGAACGGTCATGCCTATGTTCTTCCATATCTTCACTGTTATTGCACCGGCAGAGATGTCCATATCAAGCTGATCAGTTACCTTTTTACTCCATCCTGCCGTCCCCCACCCTGCCGTATCAAACAGGAAGGAGGGGCCAAAGAAAACTATCCCGGGATGTGCCTGAGCTGACTGACAGGCGTAATTGAATTGTTTCCGCAGATTGGCTGAATCACTGTGATCCACGTTAAGTGTGATCAGCAGGAAATTATCGGCTGCCGCCTGGCTTTCAAATACACCGTCATCAGATCCGATGTGAATATGAGAGTCTATTTTCAGAACTGACTGAAAATCTTTTTCTGAATAAAAATTATTGCTGCAACTTATCAGAAAAGATGCAAAGAATAATAAGAGTTTAAATTCTGTCTTCATAAATAATTTGATATACCAGATTTTAAAGTTATAAAAGAATTCAGGGAAGATTGCATAATAAAATATATTTGCAATCCTCCCTGAAAATATTTTCAAAACTTGTTTTATCAGGCAGGAATTATTTTTTTGGCATCTTCACATAAGACGCTGCATTCAGAAACTCTATACTCTTCTGGCAGCTTGTAAACTGATCAAAGTTGTATCTTTCAACCTCAACAATGCCGTATTTCATTCCTGAAACCTTTCTTGCTGCCCAAATGGATTCAAAATCCATCTGTCCGCTGGCTCCGATTTCTTCTTTATCCTTAATATGCCACAGGATAAAACGGCCGGGATATTTATTGAAATAGTCGACCGGATTATTCTTTCCTTCAACGCACCAGTAAAGATCGAGCTGGAAGAATACCTTTGATGGATCGGTGTTTTTCAGCATAAAATCATACAATGGCTCGCCTTCAAACTCAGTTGTGAACTCACCGGAGTGGTTATGGTAGCCGAACTTTATACCCTTTGCATTGCATTTTTCGCCAACAGCATTGAAATAATCACAGTATTTTTTAAGCCCTTCAAGGCTTTTATAAGCTTCGCCGCCCATTGAGGGTTGTACAATATACTTCGCGCCAACAGCCACATGAGCATCAATGCATTGATCCCACCATGCCATTACCTTTTCCATGTTACCGTCACGAGGGATGGACTGTCCGGTGTGTGAACTGAGAACATATATTCCGTTCTTAACGCAGAGGTTCTTAAACTCAACAGGATCTATACCGTAGAATTTACCGTTGCCATAACCCGCAGGCTCCACGAAAGTATAACCCATCTTTGCAACTTTTTCGATAGCTGCCGGAACATTCTTCGTTATCGAGTCTCGGATGGAATAGAGCTGAAGACCTATATTCTTTTGCTTAGGCGGAGTAAGTGATAACAATAAAGCTGATAGAGTACCCGTTACGGCAATCAGTAAGACGATGTTAAGTAAATTTCTTTTTTTCATGTTTCAGGATTTTAAATTTGACGAAATATACAAATTAATTTTAATGAAAGATTCTGATTATTTTTGAAGATTGATAAAGTACAGATGCATTAATTATGAAGACATTTCTCAGAAGCGGATTTATTTCAGTCTTTTTATTTGCTGGAATTCAGTTCACAAACTGCCAGGTGCCATATACCAGGCAGGCATGGCAGAATATTGCTGTAAATATGCCGGATAAATGGTATGGTTCTGAAGAGTCAAAAGCCATTGCTGAAAATGTCCTTCTTTACCAGAGGGACCTTGGCGGATGGCCTAAGAATATTGCAATTCACAAACCTCTTGAAGAAACTGAGAAAGCAAAGATCAGGGATGAAAAGGGATTGAATGATGCGATTTTCGACAACAGCGCCACCACAACCGAAATGAAGTTCCTTGCAAAAATGTTCAACAACACAAATGACCAGGCTTATAAGGATTCTTTCAACAGGGGATTGAAATTCGTTCTTGATGCTCAGTACAAAAACGGCGGATGGCCCATGTTCTATCCGTTAAGAAAAGGCTATTATACTCATATCACTTTCAATGACAATGCAATAGTGAACATACTGGATATGCTGAGAGATATAATTGAGAATAAAACTCTTTACATTTCAATTACCTCCCCGGAATTGAAAACCATTGCAAAAAAAGCATACAGTAAAGGTATTGATTGTATCTTGAAAACTCAGATAACAGTTAATAGTAAACCGACAGTCTGGTGCGCCCAGCATGATGAGAAAACACTTCTGCCGGCAATGGCAAGATCGTATGAACTGCCATCATTCAGCGGACTTGAAAGTGCGGAGATAGTAAAACTGCTCATGAAAATAAAAAATCCTCCTCCTGAGATTATCGCCTCTGTGAATGGTGCCATTCAATGGTTTGAAGAACACAGGATAAAGAATACAAGATGGGATTATTTCACAGGAAGCGACGGGATGAGAGACAGGAGAATCATCCGGGATCCGAAAGCCGGCGATTTGTGGGCAAGATTTTATGACCTCGGGACTGAGGAGCCCTTCGTATGTGACCGGGACGGCATCAAAAAGAAAACACTTGAAGAAATAAGCTACGAACG
>CAYWEQ010000074.1:0-10704 GCA_964457185.1 uncultured Rikenellaceae bacterium | reverse complement strand
TGATAAAATGTTGAAAAAAGAGGGAGAGGCATTTCCGGATTGCCTTCGGCGATCCCTTAGGGGGATATGCAAAGCCAAAGCAATAAACATGTTTGTAATATGGGGGATTACTTTCAGTGATCCCTGAGGGAGTATCCTGCAACTCCAAATTACTCCAGACTCGTTTCACTCGTCTGTTCTTTTTGTTTTCAGTCCGGCCTTTAATAAAACTAGTTTTGTCTGGCCAGCCTGAAAACAAAAATCCCACGGCATGCCGTGGGAGTAATTTGGCGTTGCGGAGAGAGGGGGATTCGAACCCCCGGTCCCACGATCGCGGGACAACGGTTTTCGAGACCGCCGCATTAGACCACTCTGCCATCTCTCCAATAATTCTTAGCCGCATTAACCACGGCGTCTATCCTCCGAAGCTTCAGCGAAGGAGGACCATCTCTCCGAATCAGCAAATTTGGACAATTTTATTTAAAGAATAACAGACAGGAAGACTGTTTTTTACTCTGTCACCACTTAATATCTGGCAAACCTTATCGTAAAATAGCTCTTGTCCGATACTAATCTCAGAATATATATGCCAGGCGGCAATCCGGTCAGTATAACTGTTACCCTGTCTGCTCCTGAGATATCTCTGGTTGAAACCACTTTTCCATACAGGTCATAAATTTCTAATTTATTATACGTCAGTATGTTGTCTATATTGAGCATATCACCGGCAGGATTTGGATAGACTCTTGTCGGCACCGGCTGAAAATCATAATTCCGGACATTGGTGGCATTCTGCACAACAATCTGAATATTATCGAGAAAGAATCTCTTTGTCAGGGATTCAAATTTGATTTTCCCGGAGGCTGTACCTTCTGTAACCGGAAATTCCATTGTCTCGAATTCATCAGCAGGTGTGATGGTGCTTCCAAGCTGGGATCCATTAAGTAAAACCCGGATGGTGGTGGCATCTTCCGGCCATCTTGAAATATCGAATTTTACGAAGAGATCTCCTTCATATCCTGACAGATTGATTTCGGGAGTCTCAATCCATCCCGTCACATCCGAAGTTCCGAGCTTGATCTCTCCTCCTGCAGAATAGACCTTGAATCCTGTCCATCCCGAAACAGCGGTTTTAGCATCTAGCACCCCGGATATGTCATTTGGGGAAGGAGAAGAATGGGAACATGTAGTAAAGCCTGAAAAATCTTCAGAAAAAACCACAGTCTGAGCTGACAGATGAGTTATTACAGATAATAATAAAATGGCCGAGGCCAGCCTGGTTATAAGCAGCGAACTTTTCATTTTCTTAAGTATTTATTCCATAAAAAATTTAGCACATACTAATTTACTTAAAATTTTTTTATAGATAAAAATTTTACAGAAAATTTTACCTTAGTAAAAAAATCAGCTTACCTAATTTCTAACCAAAAACCGTTTATCGTGAAAAAGTTTATTAAATTATTCATTATCACAGCTTTATTTGTAATGGTAATACCTTCCTGCAAAAATGAACCAGTGGTTGACAAGACCAATCCGTTCTTCAGTGAGTTCAATACTCCTTTCAGTATTCCTCCTTTTGAAAAAATTATGGCAAGGCACTATATGCCGGCTTTTGAAAAAGGAATGGCAGACGGACGGAAAGAGATTGAGAAAATAATTAAAAACAGGGAAGAGCCGACATTTGAGAATACTATTGAAGCCCTCGATAAAACAGGGGATCTTCTTACAACTGTCTCACTGGTCTTTTATGGTCAGTCCAATTCCAATACAAATGATTCCCTTCAGGCTATTGAGGTTGAGATCTCTCCTAAACTGGCAGCTTACAATGATGAGATAAGGCTGAATCCCGATCTTTTCAAAAAAGTCAAATATGTTTATGATAATCAGGCAAAATATAACCTGAATCCGGAGCAGGAGTACATTCTTGAAAATCTTTACAAGGCATTCGTCAGGAACGGGGCAAATCTGAATAAACAGGATCAGGACAGCCTGAAAAAGGTTAACCAGGAGCTTTCTGTCCTGACAGTTAAATTCAGCCAGAATGTTCTCGATGAAACCAACGATTATAAACTGTTCGTTAATGAGGAAGATCTTTCAGGATTACCGGAATCGGTTATATCAGCAGCTGCTGATGTGGCAAAAGTGGCCGGTCAGGAAGGAAAGTGGGCCTTCACGACACAAAGACCGAGTATCTTCCCGTTTATGACTTATTCACCTGATCGGGATCTTCGACGCACTATTTACAATGCCTATATAAACAGGGGCAATAACGGCAATGAATATGATAATAATAAGCTTCTTGCCGACATTGTAAGACTAAGGGCAGAAAGGGCAAGACTGCTTGGATATAAAACTCATTCTCACGTAATTCTTGAACCCAGAATGGCTAATGTGCCTGATAATGTATTTAATCTTCTTAATAACCTCTGGGAGAGAGCCATTCCTGTTGCAAAAAACGAACTCAGGGAGATGCAGAAGATCATTGACAGGGAGGGAGGTAAATTTACGCTTGAACCATCCGACTGGTGGTATTATGCAGAGAAGCTAAGGAAGCAGAAATATGATCTGAACGATGCTGAACTGAGACCTTACTTCATGCTTGAGGATGTACGGGAAGGAGTTTTTACGCTGGCCAACAGGCTTTTCGGGATCACCTTTAATCCATTGACAGATGTTCCAATGCCTCATCCTGATGCCCAGGCTTTTGAGGTAAAGGATAATGATGGTTCACATATCGGAGTGCTTTATATGGATTTCTTCCCAAGGGAAAGCAAGAGGCAGGGAGCATGGTGTGTAACATACCGGAACCACCATGTTCTCGATGGTGCAACTATAACCCCGATTGTAACGACAGTATTCAATTTCACTCCTCAGACCGGAGATAAGCCATCCCTTTTGAGTCTGGAGGAAGTATCCACAATTTTTCATGAGTTCGGTCATGCGTTGGATGTACTGTTTAACAGGAACACATATAACCAGACCTATGTAGCCTGGGATTTCGTGGAACTTCCTTCACAGCTGATGGAACACTGGGTTACTGAACCTGAATTACTGAACATATATGCAAGGCACTATCAGACAGGAGAAATCATTCCTGCTTCACTTGTTAAGAAGATAAAGAACAGCAGTTATTTCAACCAGGGATTTGATAATGTTGAAATACTTGCAGCATCAATGCTCGATATGGCCTATCACACCCTTGAGGCACCTGCAATTGTTGATGTCCAGAAATTTGAAAAGGAATATCTCTCAAAAATCGGACTGATCCCTGAAATTATTTCGCGTTACAGGAGCACTTACTTCCTTCATATCATGGATGGCTATGATTCCGGCTATTACAGCTATACCTGGGCCGCAGTCCTTGATAATGACGCTTTTGAGGCGTTTAAGGAAAAGGGGATCTTCGATAAGGCCACTGCAGAATCCTACAGGACAAACATACTGACGAAGAACGGCATCATGGATCCCATGCAGATGTATGTTAATTTCCGGGGACATGAGCCTGTAATAGAGCCTCTGCTAAAAAACAGGGGATTGATGCCTCAGTAAACAGTCTTGTAAGACGGTCTATTTAAATGAATTCTCTATCTCTTCCAGGGAGACTCCCAGCACACTTGACGCTATTTTGTCAAGAGCCTGCCTGCTGCCTGTAAGGTGCATTGTATACTGAACATGAGTGAGTTTCTCTCCATGCTTCAGGGCTGCAGCAGGGGAGGAGGTTTCCAGTTCATAGAACGGGCCCATCTGGGAACCATCCTCCAGAGGGCCGTCGTTATAAGAATTAAGTGCATCTCCTGAATATGGATCATCCTGAATCTGCCATGCTGAATTGACATATGTGGTTTCTCCTTCAGGCAACCTGCAGATAAGCAGTGTAAGAATGTTGTTGGCTGAATCAAAGCTGCCCATCGTTCCTGTCGCCCTCAAAGGAGGAAGTCCTATTTTCCCCCTGCTCCTGCCGTCAGCCCGGAAGAAAATATGATTATCTGTCACCTTCAGCCTGTCGTCCGATATTTTCCCGAAATAATTATCATTGACAGGAGGCCCCATGGTTGCTTTATCTCCTGGCCTGAATGGAACAACCACCACAACAGCAGGCGAAGGATTGAACATTCCGAGCATCCAGACTGAAATAAGCCCCGTTTCCTTCTTCCATTCATTATCTCCTTCATTGATGATACTGTTATCCGATCTGTAAGCTACACTTTTTAATCCGGCAACATCAATACCTGTCTGTTCTTTTATTTCCCTGACTGGAAGAATTACGACATTTCTTTCAAGCCTGAAATTGAATCCGGTTCCGCTGTAATTCTCTGTTTCAACATTGCAGGCGAACAATGCCGAGGAATCTGTCTGGCTGACAATCTCAAACGGACTTGTGTCAAGGAACGCAGGGGTTTGCCAGTCATCATAGATAAATGAAGATCCCTTTTTGAAAAACAGGGAGAACTGTCCTCCCTCGGGGCCGAGCCATAGTCTCTCCTCTCCTCCGAATGCATTTATATGCGGCTGGATCTTGCCTGAGGTAATAAGGTCGTGATTGATCCATCCGAAGCTGAAACCCCGGTCGCCATCAGTGGTGCTTGTCATCACTCTACCCTGCCATGCAGGGATAAGTGCAATTGCGGATTCGCCGGTCTTCAGCTCGATAACATTTATATACTTCTTCAGAAAATCCCTGTTATAACCATACTTATTTGTAGTGTCTGTTGTCATGGCATCTGAGTTTTGATCAATCTTTCCCTTATCCCTGCTCCCGCAGGAGTACAAAAGGAGATTGAACATTAGTAAAATAAAGATCCTTTTCATCTTATTTCAGTTAGTATTTCTGTTTTCAGAAGAGTAATCACTCTTGTTTTTCTCTTTCCCTTTCAGATACTTATACCTTCTCCAGAACGGTAATGTTGTAAGGGATGTGAACCTGACCAGGTAGTTAACCGGCTTGAATCCCATAGCATAGTGCATTAATAAATAAAGAATTGCAGCGATTGTAACCATTACCGCTATTCCAATTAGCTGAGATAGTATTTTCCACCACCAGGCTTCCGGTTCAATATTAAGAGTTTCAATCAAGAACATGAACAAACTTGCATTGAGCATGCTCATTATAATAAGAAAACCTGTTAAAGGCTTTTCATCAGCTGCCGGCATAACGATGTTTTCCAGCCTGTCAATCTGCTGCACAACCGTTTTAAGACCCCGTTTCCCGGCTTCCTCTGCTATCCATTGTGAGGATAACCGTGTATTTCCGGTACCTGAAATATAATATATATATAGAGAATCCCAGTTTTGCATTTATCACGATGATTTTACAGACTGGCAAATAAATCAGATACTAAGATATTGATAATCGGATTAATTTTGCATCAGTTATTGACTATGATCAAAAAGAACCTTTGCGGAATGACCCTTGATGAGATATTCGGGCTGATACAGGCTGAAGGATATGATCTCACTCATGCAGTCAGAATAGCTAACAGCATTTACAAGAAGTGTACTAAAGACACTTATCAAATCGAAGGTATATCAAAAAGCCTTAAGGAATATCTTGAACGAATCGCAGAAACGGGAATTTATGCTCCAGCGGCATCTGAGATATCTGCCGACAAAACAATAAAATATCTTTTTATATCTCCTGAGGGGAAGAAATTTGAATCAGTATGGATGCCTGATATTAAAAGGAAAACTATCTGTGTATCGACACAATCAGGCTGCAGGATGGGGTGTCCTTTCTGTGTTACCGCAAAATATGGTTTTCATGGCAACCTTTCCGCAGGAGATATAGTAAACCAGGCAATCAGCATACCGGATGACGGAAAAGCGACCCATGTCGTTTTCATGGGAATGGGTGAACCGATGGATAACCTGGAAAATGTACTTAAAGCATGTACAATTATGACAGCTGAGTGGGGCATGGCATTAAGTCCCCGCAATATTACAGTATCATCGGTTGGGATAACTCCCGGGATCATTGAATTTCTTAACAAATCATCATGCAACCTTGCGATAAGCCTCTATTCTCCTTTTAAAGAGGAAAGAATCCGTGTTGTTCCGGCTGAGTCGGCATATCCGGTTAATGAGATAATCGGTATTATGAAGGATTTCCCTGAAAGGAAGAAAAGAAGGTTAAGTGTCGCGTATGTGATGATAAAGGATGTAAATGATACAACCAAACATCTGGAAGGATTGAAGAAATTGCTGAGAGGATCAGATGTAAGGGTCAATCTGATGCCTTACCATCCCGCCAAAGATGACATGAACACTTCCTCTCAGGATGACAGAATGTTGTTTTTCAAGCACGAGCTGGTTATTTCAGGAATATCGGCTTCTGTGAGAAAATCGAGGGGAGCTGATATTTCAGCTGCATGCGGTCTCCTTGCATCCGGGCTGAAACAGCCTGATATTCCACCAGAGTGGAGATCATGAAAATGTTTATTAACTTTATAAAATACTTATTCATTAAAAAAACCGATATCCATGAAAAAGACACTTTATTTCATTATGGGCATAGTATTAATGACAGGAGGATGTAAGTCCGGAACTGAACCTGCTGCTGAAAAGATTATTGCAGTAATTCCGGCGCCTGTTTCCATTACTGAGCTGAAAGGCGAATTTGTCTTTTCTGAGAAAAGCAAGATCATTCTTTCAGTTCTTGACGATGAAACGAAACTGGCAGCTGACTGCCTTGCAAAACTTGTCAGTAATCCTGCAGGGATCGACCTTCCGGTTGAGGAAGGGAAAAAAGCGTCAAAAGGTTCAGTATTTATGATACTTGATACTGCAGTACAGAATGATGAAGGTTATTTGCTGACTGTAACGCCAAAAAGTATAGTTATCAGGGCAAAATCGGCTGTCGGACTATTTTATGCGGTACAGACGATAAGACAGCTTATGCCTGTTGAGGTTGAAAGCCCTTCAATTATTGAGGGACTGGTTCTTTCTGTTCCTGCCTGCGAAATAAAAGACGAACCCGGATTCGGATACAGGGGCATGCATCTAGATGTAGGACGTCATATGTTCCCGATAGCATATATTAAAAGGTATATCGATATGATCGCTCTCCACAAGATGAATAAGTTTCACTGGCATCTTACTGAGGATCAGGGCTGGAGGATCGAGATCAAAAAATACCCGAAACTTACTGAAACAGGAGCTTTCCGCAAAGAAACCCTTGTAGGGCATGGCGGCAAGAAGCCGTTCACATACGATGGGAAACCTTATGGAGGATTCTATACGCAGGATGAAGTGAAGGAGATCGTAGCATATGCCGCATCAAGATTTATAACGGTAATACCTGAGATTGAGATGCCGGGACATGCAATGGCTGCGCTTGCAGCATATCCCGGACTTGCATGTACCAAAGGTCCTTTTGAAGTACAAACCAGGTGGGGAGTGTTTGATGATGTTTTCTGCGCAGGGAAAGAGGAAACATTCATGTTCCTCGAAGATGTGCTGAGTGAAGTTTTTGAACTCTTCCCTTCAGGATACGTACATATCGGAGGTGACGAATGTCCGAAAACCCGCTGGGAAAAATGTCCACTCTGCCAGAAAAGAATGAAGGAGGAAGGATTGAAGGATGAGAATGAGCTTCAGAGCTATTTTATTCAGAGGATTGAAAAGTTTGTTCTTTCAAAAGGACGGAAGATAATCGGCTGGGATGAAATACTTGAGGGAGGCCTGGCTCCTGAAGCAACGGTGATGTCATGGCGCGGAACCACAGGTGGCGTAGCCGCAGCCAAACAGGAACATGATGTAATAATGACACCTTCCACATTTGTCTATCTCGATTATTACCAGTGCGAGCCGGAAGGAGAACCCCTGGCAATAGGAGGATATCTGCCCCTTGAAAAGGTCTATTCTTATGATCTTATGCCGGAAGAACTTACTGCTGAAGAGCAGAAGTATATTCTTGGGGTACAGGGCAATTTATGGTCGGAATACCTTAGCACTCCGGAACAGATGGAATATATGGCCTATCCGAGAATGTTCGCCATTGCAGAAACTGGCTGGACTCCAGGGAGACTTAAGGATTTCGAGGATTTTCTTGCACGTCTGGAAGTTCTTAAAAAGAGATACGATGCAATCGGCATCAACTACTTTAAGGGTGAGTACAGGGACACAAGAGCAAGGGGAAATTAACTGATATGATGCAGCACCGGCATGCACGCCGGTGCTGCATATTTTATTGATTCGTATTTGTCAGCTGGAACATATATTCATCCAGGTAGCCGTCTGATGTTTTGATCCATTCCTTTTTAATTCCTGACTGGACAAATCCCTGTTTCCTGAACAGATCCATGCTCTCGCAATTATTGGCCAGGATGTTGCAGTAGAGCTGATGCAGCTGCAGTGTTTTGAAACAATATTCTATTAGGCATTTCAGCGCCATTGATGCATATCCTTTTCTCCGCTGATTCTCATCAGCTATAAGTATTCCAAGCCCTGCCCTTTTGTGAAAAGGATCAAAATCAAAAACATCAATAGTGCCGATTGTTTTCTCTTCTGAAATAATTTCAATCATTAATCTCAGCTGACCTGTTTCATAGATACTCTTATGAGAGTTTTCCATATATCTCTTGAGAGTATATTTTGAGAATGGTGTTACCGTGTTGCTTATTGTCCAGTAAGTACTGTTATTCTCCCACTCATACAACAGTTCCAGATCTTCAGGTTCCAGAGCCCTTAGCCTGATCTTATCATATTTCATTTAAAATAAGTGTTTTGTGATTATTCTTCAGTTGTAAGCTTGTTCAGTTCCCTGATAAATGCATCCTTATATCCTGCTTCATAAACAGACTTAATTGCCTCCTGCACCTGTGACAAATCGTCATATTCCCCGAGCACATACCTGTAGTAGCCGTCATCATCCAGGATCTCCCTGACACCTGTAAATTCACTGAACTGCTCCATATTCATAGGAGACTTTGCAGCTTTCAGCTGGATCGTAAAGACTCTTTTGCCTGTAGCCAGAGTTGTGACAGGCCTCAGTTTTGCAAGGGTTTTTGCTTCATCATTGAGATCATAATGGTTGACTATGTAGGCTTCGGTGAATCCTTCTTCCTTTACATAACCGAGATATTTTATCGCATCGGGCCTGTTGTAAAAGACACCGAGTGTGTACATTGAAACCGAATCTGATTCGATCGATCGTACAAACAGCATTCCGTTGAGCTTAAGCTCATCAAAATATTCAGGAGTAATCTTCTCCATAGATTTTTTTAGCACTATGCTGTATTTCATCGAAGAAGTCAAACGCAGATGCTCCGGCGTATATGTCTCATGCCTTAGCACGATACCGGTTTTGGGATCTACTATACCGAATGTTACCCTTCGGTTATACTTCCTGCCTTCAGGATTATCGGAACCGTCAGGATTTGTGTTTATCGCAGCGAAATTTGACTCTCCGAATGCCGTTTTGACAAACCTTGATTCAGGATTTATGGCGGATACAAGATAGTCAATAACTTCCTGGGCTCTTTTATCAGCGAGCTTAAGGTTATATTCCTTGCTGCCTTTGGAATCCGTATACCCTGCAACCTCAATTTTGAGCTCCGGATGAGAGATCAGGATTGATTTCAAAGCTTCCAGGTCTGATTTTGCCTGGCTGTCAAGTTCGTAGCTGTCGAAGGCAAACAGGATATTCCTGAGCGCAAGAAATGTACCTTCGAACACTTTCATCGGTATAAGAGATGAATTCAGGGCAAGATAATGGCTCAGGAAATAGAGAGGCAGATTAAGATTAATGGTATCAGTCTTATATCCTGGATGGCTTACAAGTACCTGGTAATCACCAGGCTTGATTTCAAACATGAACTTTCCTCCGGCGCCGACCGGAATCGATCTCAGGAATGTTCCTTTCCTGGCGTCATTAAGCTTTACGACAGCTTTTGAAGGATTTACCTGCATCCCGTCCTTAAGAGTTATGGCCCCTTCGGCAATCGTTATCTCATCAGCCGGATCAACGGCTACAATTGCATAGATATTCCTTGACCCTTCCTTCTCATTATAAAGACTTGTAATAAAGCCTGGTGCATTGTTGTTAAGGATAAAGAAAAGGTTTTCGGCTGTCGTGTTGTATGCAAAGGGCATTCCGACAGGATTGGTCCAGTCTCCGTTCCTGTAGATTGACCTGAATATATCATATCCCCCCATACTTATATGACCCGCAGATGAGAATAGAAGAGCATTATTAACAGGATCAAAGAAAGGAGTATCTTCATTGAAGGCTGTGTTGATCACATCACCGCAGTTAACCGGACGATCCCACGTTCCATCCTCTTTTCTTTGCGAAACCCATATATCAAGTTCACCTGATCCACCCGGCCTGTTGGTTGAAATGTAAAGCGATTTGCCGTCAGGAGAAACAAATCCGTGAGATTCCCAGTATATTGAATTGATGTTCTTCCCCGGGTTTTTGATCTTCGACCAGACAGAGTCTTTTCTCTCGCTGTAATAAAGGTTCCCGTCACCGCCGTCATCTATAAAAAGGAACAGCAGTTTACCATCTCCCGTAATTGAATTTGAGTAAAACCGGGTATACCCGCCAAGCTGTTTTGTAATATCCACCGGAGTTCGCCATCCTTCTTTCTTATATGAACAGAGAATCCTCGTCTTACCTTCTGTTTTCTGTGTGAAGATAAAGACAGAGTCATTTTTTGCCAGTACCGGATTAATTGCTCCGGGGTAATCTTTAAGCCATGGTGTGAAACTCTCCGAGAGGATCGT
>CAYWEQ010000073.1:6918-10788 GCA_964457185.1 uncultured Rikenellaceae bacterium | reverse complement strand
AGAAACGTGTAAATCTTTTTGATGGAATTTCAATTGTAGCGGGAGCAATGATAGGCTCCGGGATCTTTATTGTAAGTGCCGATATTGCCCGTAATGTAGGATCGCCCGGATGGCTGATGGTGGTATGGCTGATAACAGGTATAATTACTGTTATAGGTGCAATAAGCTATGGTGAACTGGCTTCAATGATGCCGCATGTGGGTGGACAGTACGTATATCTCAGAGAGGCTTATCATCCACTGATCGGGTTTCTTTTCGGATGGACTACATTTCTTGTTATTCAGTGCGGCTCAATTGCAGCTGTCGCTGTTGCATTTGCCAAATTTACCGGCGTGCTTGTCCCATGGATTTCCGATAGAAATATTTTATTACAGTTAGGCCCTTTGAAGATCAACAGCACCATGGTCGTTGCAATAGTGATGATCACTTTTCTTACCTGGCTTAATACCAGGGGTATTGTAACAGGAAAGACTGTTCAGAATATTTTTTCTTCTACAAAAGTGATCGCCCTGCTGGGATTTATCCTTATCGGTTTTTTTGCCATAAAGGGTATAAATTCATTTGAGATCAACAAGGAGATATTCTGGAAGGCAAGCCAGGTGGGGCCTGAAAACCAGGTTATTCCTCTTGCCGGTTTTGCACTGGTTGCTGCGGTAGGTACAGCGCTTGTAGGATCTCTTTTCTCTACAGATGCCTGGTACAATGTAACTTATATTTCCGGGGAAGTCATTAACCCGAAACGGAATGTTCCCCTGAGCCTGTTTTTCGGAACGCTTATCGTATCTGTTATTTATCTGATCACCAACTTTGTATATATTAAGATCCTTCCTCTGATGGGCTCGCCTGACGGTGCAGATGTACTGAGCAGAGGCATCCAGTTCGCAACCGACGACAGGGTTGCCACTTCGGCCATGTATGTGGTATTTGGCGATTACGCGGCGATAATTATGGCTGTCTTCATAATGATCAGCACCTTCGGCTGTAACCACAGCCTCATACTTGCAGCTCCGAGGGTATATTATGCAATGGCAAAAGACGGCCTCTTCTTCAAAAAGGTGGGGGAGATTAACAGGTTCGGGGTTCCGGGATTTGCAATTGCTGTACAGGGGATTTGGTCTGTATTGCTATGTTTGTCAGGCACATACAGTAATCTGCTGGATTACGTGATCTTCGCAGTACTATTATTCTTTACTATCACTATCCTGGCTATTTTTGTCCTTCGTGTCAAGCGTCCGGATATTCCGCGTCCATACAAGGCATTCGGATACCCTGTAATCCCGGCAATATATATTCTGACCACAGTGACAATAATGATAATTCTGCTTATCTACAAGCCGGACTATACATTCCCTGGCCTGATAATAGTCATACTGGGAATTCCGGTTTACTACCTCTGGAGCAGACGTTCCAAAATCACGGAACAGAACAGCAATAACGGCACATAGTGATCACTGCATTTTCAATTGCCTTATAGACAATGTTTCCTGAAAAATTCATACAAAGGATTAAATCCCAGGAATATACTGATCCGGAAAGGCTTTTAAAGGCTCTTCAGGAACCTTCGCCGGTGAGCATCAGGACCAATCCTGCAAAATGGAATAGAGTACCTCATAATTGTGAGCCTGTTCCCTGGTGCGGAAATGGATTTTATCTCGAAAAACGTCCTTCTTTTACGCTTGATCCTATCTTCCATGCCGGATGCTATTATCCGCAGGAAGCTTCAGGGATGTTCATGGAACAGGTGTACAAAAGGGTTGTTGGAGAGAAAAAGGATATAAAGGTGCTTGATCTTTGCGGAGCCCCTGGAGGCAAAAGCACCCAACTGTCGGCGTTGATCGGAAAGAATAGTTTGCTGGTGGCAAATGATGTCATAAGGGCAAGGTCTTTAATTCTGGCAGAAAACCTGACAAAATGGGGCTTGTCAAATGCTATTGTAACACAGAGTGATCCTTCTGCGTTCAGCAGAATTCCCGGATTTTTCGATATTATGATCATTGATGCCCCCTGCTCGGGAGAAGGAATGTTCCGTGACCAGATCGCTGTAAGTGAATGGTCGGAAGAAAATGCATCTTTATGCAGCGACCGGCAGAAAAGAATCCTGGTTGATGTCTGGCCAGCACTGAAGGAGAACGGGATACTCATTTACAGCACCTGTACATTTAACCCGGATGAGAATGAAAAGAACATTAAGTGGCTTACGGAAAGACATGAGACAGAAGCAGTAAAACTGGATATACGGGAATATGATGGCATTACTGAAATTGACTTCCAGGGGATCCGTGGCTATGGATTTTATCCGGGAAAGATAAGAGGGGAGGGGTTTTTTATTTCGGTCATAAGGAAAAACGGTAAGAACGGAACCGTTGATACAGGGAAATACCATGACAGTTTTAAGAAACCAGGTATGGATGAGATAATAATTGCAGCTGATCTGACTCATTTCCGGGAGGATAGTTTTACAAAGATCAACGATAATATAATATCAATTCCATGCAGTTACAGTGATTATTCCCTGCTTTCACGGTTCCTTAAAATAATCAGTCCCGGAACAAAAATATGTACTTTGAAAAGAAAGAACTGCATTCCTTCACATGAGCTTGCCATGTCGGTATACCTGCGTAATAGTGTATTTCCTACACTTAATCTTAATATTAACGAGGCGTTGAACTATCTGAGGCGGGAAAATATATCAGCGCACGGTGCAACAAAAGGCTGGGTCATGGCATCATATGATGGTATCAATCTTGGATTTCTGAATAATTTAGGTAGCCGGATGAACAATTATTACCCTGTTGAATGGCGAATAAGAATGAGAGCAACTGAAAGAGGAAATGAGAATTTAATAAAATGGGTACATGGATCGTGAATTCCAGATATTTGTTAAGCCTGCAGGTTCTGATTGCAACCTTCGTTGCAGTTATTGCTATTACCTGGGAAAGAACGCTCTTTATTCCGGAACCAGACTGCACCGGATGACTTACGAAATTCTTGAAAAATATATTGTTCAGCATATTGAAGCATCCACGGATAAGGTCATTATGTTCTCATGGCACGGAGGGGAACCGACAATGGCAGGACTTGATTTTTTCAGGAAAGCCGTCAGGCTTCAGAAAAAGTATTTACCTGAAGGATACAAAATAATCAATGGAATTCAAACCAACGGCACTCTTCTGGATGACACCTGGTGCAGGTTCCTTTTTGATGAGAATTTTCTTGTAGGTATAAGCATAGATGGTCCTCAGGAATTTCATGACAGATACCGGCTAACTGGGGCTGGAGGATCGACATTCAGCAGGGTCATGCAAGGTTATGAGCTTCTGAAGAAGTACAGGATAACTTCCGAGATCCTTTGTGTACTGAATTCATATAATACAGGCTATCCCCTCCGGCTTTATAATTTTTTTAAAGGATTGGATGCAGAATTTATGACATTTCTTCCGCTGGTTGAACAGCAGCCTGGTTCTGAATCAGGAGTAAGTCCTGCCTCGGTTGATGCGCCTGAATACGGTAATTTCCTGATAAAAGTCTTCGATGAATGGGTGGCTAAGGATATTGGCAAGGTTAAGATACAGATAATTGAAGAGGCAGCCCGCACAGCTTTCAGGCAGGAACATACACTTTGCATCTTCAAAACAACCTGTGGCGGGGTTCCTGTAGTTGAACGCAATGGCGATTTCTACTCATGTGACCATTATGTTGACAGGGAACATTTTCTTGGGAACATAATTGATAAGTCACTTGCTGAACTTCTTGATTCTCCCGGGCAGAAAGCCTTCGGGGAAGCCAAATCATCACAACTTCCCGGGTTTTGCAGAAAATGTGATGTCCTGGAGATGTGCAACGGGGAATGCCCCAAAAACAGGTTTATCC
>CAYWEQ010000073.1:0-6818 GCA_964457185.1 uncultured Rikenellaceae bacterium | reverse complement strand
CCATGCCAGTTTTGCTGCTTCGGCATTATAACGGCCCTGGTTTGTGTCATTATTGAAGCCATGCCCCGTTCCCGGATAGGAGAATATCTGATATTCCTTGTTATTGGCTTTCAGTGCCTCTTCAAAAGCTTCTATACCGGCATTTATCCCGGCATCATTTTCAGCATAATGAGCCATTAAGGGAGCTTTGATCTTAGCGATATCTTCTGCCGAAGGCTGTCTTCCGTAGTAAGGAACTGCTGCATCCAGGTCGGGTGAATTCACGGCTACCTGGTTTGTCATTGCGCCTCCCCAGCAAAAGCCTGTACAGCCAACTTTGCCATTTGAATTCGGATGTGTCTCAAGGTATTTTACTGCAGCAACAAAGTTTTTAGTTGTCTCTTCGCTGTTCAGCTTTTTGAAAAGTTCTCCGACATTGGAGACATCTTCCGGAGTACCGCCTACAGGGGAAAGTGCATCCGGGGCAAGAGCAAGAAAGCCCTCGTTGGCCATTCTTCTTGTAACATCCTGAATATGAGGCACCAGGCCTCTGTTTTCATGGATAACGATCACTGCAGGAAATTTCTTTCCTTTCTTGGGTCTGGCAAGATATGCCCGCATTTCACCTGTTGCAGCAGGATATTTGATGAACTCTGTTACCAGCGCTGGTTCTGTCTGGGGTTTGCCTGCTGCCAGGAAATCATTTTCCTCAAGTACAGGCATCAATGCCAGTGCAGCAGTCGTACTTCCTGCGACAAACGCAAGCTTTTTCAGAAAATCGCGGCGCGATGTACGGCCTTTCCTGTAATCTTCATATAACTCCGAAATATTCTTTTCCATGTTTGTTAATTATTAAATGAGACAATAATAACATCAGGTACAAAGCTCAATTTACAAAAAAAAACATAAAATCATTCATTTTTGGAACCGAAGTATTAGTTTCGCTTTAATAATGACTTAAAATCAGGCTTTTTATGAAAGAGGATATTGTAATTGCTCAGGAGGCACAGATAAAACCGATAGTTGATATCGCAAAGAAGCTGGGAATTCCGCAGGAAGAACTTGAAATGTATGGCAGGTATAAGGCAAAGATCCCTCTTCATTTCATTGATGAGGAGAAGGTTAAAAAAGCGAAGCTTATTCTTGTTACGGCAATTACCCCGACACCGGCAGGTGAAGGGAAAACGACAACCTCGATAGGATTGGCACAGGCTCTTAACCGGCTCGGAAAGAAAGCCACAGTAGTTTTGCGCGAGCCTTCTCTCGGACCGGTTTTCGGTATTAAGGGAGGCGCTGCCGGCGGCGGTTATTCGCAGGTAATTCCAATGGAGGATATAAACCTGCATTTTACCGGCGACATGGCAGCGGTCGAAAAAGCGCACAACCTTCTTGCAGCTCTCATCGATAACAATATCCAGTCAAAGGACGGGAAACTGGGTCTCGATCCAAGAACAATTGAATGGAAAAGAGTCACTGATATGAATGAACGCTCCCTGAGGGATATTGTCATAGGCCTGGGCGGAACCACTGAGGGCGTTCCCCGTCAGTCGGGCTATAATATAACGGCCGCCTCCGAAGTTATGGCGACCCTTTGCCTTTCAACAGACCTTATGGACCTCAAGCAGAGGATGGGAAATATCTTTATAGGTTATACTTATGATGACAAGCCTGTCTTTGCACGTGACCTGAAAGCCCAGGGCGCCATGGCAGCACTTCTTAAAGAGGCCATAAAACCTAACCTGGTACAGACACTTGAGGGAACTCCGGCAATAGTCCACGGAGGGCCATTCGCAAATATCGCACAGGGAACCAATTCAATAATAGCGACCAAAACCGGACTATCTTTAAGTGATTTTGTAGTTACGGAAGCAGGTTTTGCAAGCGAACTCGGTGCAGAAAAATTCTTTGATATAAAATCTCAGGTCGGGGATCTGCGCACAAACGCAGTTGTTATTGTTGCAACGGTCAGAGCATTGAAATATCATGGAGGAGCCAAACTATCGGCACTTCAAAATGAAGATACGGAATCTCTTCAGAAGGGATTTGAAAACCTCGATAAGCATATTGAGAATATGAAATATTTCGGATTCAGTCCTATTGTTGCCATAAACCGTTTTGACCCGGATACACCGGCAGAAATTGATCTTCTGACAAGGCACTGCAAATCACAGAACGTGAAAGTGGCAGTAAATGAATCATGGGCAAAAGGAGGAGAAGGGGCTATAGGCCTGGCAGAACAGGTACTTGAGGCAGTCAACGATTGTCCCGATTGCTTCCGCCCCCTGTACGAACTCTCATGGTCGTTTGAGGAGAAGATTGATGCGATCTGCAAGAAAATGTATGGAGCCGACCATGTTGAATATACTGTAAAGGCCAAGACCCAGATGGAAAAGATTGAAAAGCTGGGAATGGGAAACCTGGCAGTCTGTATTGCCAAGACTCAGAAATCACTTTCTGATGATCAGAACAAGAAGGGCCGGCCAACCGGATTTACTATAAAAATAAGAGAGGTAGAGCTTTCTTCAGGCGCTGGTTTTATAGTACCGATAGCTGGTACAATCATGAGAATGCCCGGTCTTCCTAATAATCCTTCTGCTGAAAAAATAGACATCGACGCAAACGGCAAAATAACAGGGCTCTTCTGATATGATCATCTGGTCATTGATAAATAAAAGCTGACCGGAACATGCTTTTTTGTAATTTTATGACTGTTTTAAATACTGAACTTATGAAAAGAATCTCGTTATGTCTTCTTCTTGCAGCAGTTGCTTTCACAGCCTGCAAGAGATACAAAGATTATGAAGGTGTGCAATTCACTGAAAAAGAACCCCGTGACTGGGAAAATCCTGAGATGTTCAGTCAGAACAGGGAGACTCCGCATGCAACTCTTATAAGTTTCAGTGATGAAGAGTCCGCCCTGTCTGCAGATAAAACAAGATCTCCCAATTATCTGTCACTCGACGGTATCTGGAAATTCCACTGGGTAAAATCACCTGATGAAAGGCCTTACTGGTTTTTCAAGGATGATTTTGATACCCGTGAATGGGACGATATTGAAGTCCCGTCGAACTGGCAGATGAAGGGGTATGATGTTCCGATATACGTCAATATTACTTATCCTCATAAGAATAATCCTCCGTTTATTGAACATGAATGGAATCCCGTCGGTTCCTATAAAAGAGACTTCATAATTCCTTCAGAATGGAAGGATAAAGAGGTTTTTCTGCATTTCGGGGCAGTGAGCTCAGCTTTTTATGTATGGGTGAATGAACAGCTTGCAGGTTATTTTCAGGACAGCAAGACACCTGGTGAATTCAATATCACCAGGTATCTGAAAAAAGGAAAAAATTCAGTTGCGGTCGAAGTATACCGCTGGTGCGACGGAAGCTATCTCGAAGACCAGGATTTCTGGAGGCTGAGCGGGATACAGAGGACGGTGTTCCTTCATGCCAGGCCCGAGACATATATAAGGGATTTCTTTGCAAAAGGGGACCTTGAAAATGATTATAAAGGTGGTATTCTTGACCTTGAAGTAACGTTAAAAGGCCATGATGATAACGAAGAAAAGCTTTTTGTTGAAACTTCACTTTTTGACAATGACCTGAAGCTCTTTTCTGAATCGAAAGAAATAAAACTGGCAGATGGTTCCGCCACCCTGGATTTCAGTAAAAGCCTGCCGGAAGTAAAAAGATGGTCAGCGGAAACGCCGGACCTCTATTCTCTTGTGATAACCCTGAAGGACAAAGACGGGAAAGACCTTGAAAGCGTAAGCTCAAAGATCGGGTTCCGAAAGGTGGAGATAATTAATTCTCAGCTGCTTGTAAACGGTGTAGCTGTATATTTAAAGGGAACAAACCTTCATGAACATGACGATGTAAATGGACACGTTATAAATGAGGCAACGATATTGAAGGATATCCGTGTAATGAAAAGCAACAACATAAATGCTGTCAGGACATCACACTACCCGCAGCAGGAGCTGTGGTATGAAATGTGTGACAAATATGGTCTTTACCTGATTGATGAAGCGAATATTGAATCGCACGGGACAGGTTATCAAAAGGATATTACTCTTGCTGATAAGCCTGAATGGGCAGCTTCCCATCTCGACAGAATGCAGAATATGGTTGAGAGGGACAAGAATCATCCCTCTGTAATAATCTGGTCACTGGGAAATGAAGCCGGTGACGGACATAACTTCCTTGCTGATTATAAATGGGCCAAAGCAAGGGATAATACCAGACCGGTTCAGTATGAACGTGCAGAGAAAAGTACAAACACAACAGAAAGGCATACTGATATTATCTGTCCCATGTACGCAAGAATAGAACAGATTGAAAATTATGCAAAGGATGAAGAAAACGACAGGCCACTGATACTTTGCGAATATGTTCATTCTATGGGAAATTCAACCGGCAACCTGCAGGATTACTGGGATATGATTGAAAAATATCCCAAACTGCAGGGTGGCTTTGTATGGGACTGGGTTGACCAGGGCATATTGCAGACTGACGAAAGCGGTCAGAAATACTGGGCGTATGGCGGTGATTTTGGCGAAGAGGGTATCCCCAGCGATGGTAATTTCTGCATTAATGGACTTACCTGGCCTGACAGAACCGGCAAACCCGGACTGAATGAAGTCAAAAAAGTATACCAGTATATTGGTTTTGAACCTGTTGACCTGGTCAACGGTATGATTAAAATCATAAACAAGTATGATTTTACCAGCCTGTCGGAGTTTATTTTTGACTGGGAAATCGTTTCGGATGGATCAATAATACAGTCGGGTAAATTGTCCCTTCCTGATAGTAAGCCGAAGACACAAACACCTGTTCATCTGCCATTTGAAAAAATCATACCGGCCCAGGGTGCGGAATATTTTCTGAATCTGAGAGCTTCAAGAAGCGAGGAATGGAATCTTGTTCCGGAAGACCACGTTTATGCTGAAGCACAGTTCAAACTGCCATCAGAAGGTGAGCCGTTGAAATTCACTCCTGACAAACTGACTATTCTTCAGACTGATATTGTTGGTAACAAGGTGAACGTAAGAGGGACTGATATAATAGTGGTTTTTAATCTTGAAACCGGTCGAATGGAATCATTCAGCTATAAAGGCAGGGAACTTCTGAAAAAAGGTCCTGAACCTGATTTCTGGAAGCCGCCGACGGATAATGACTATGGGTATGGCATGGACAGACTCCTTGGTGTCTGGAAGAATGCAGGAGGAAATACAGTTATAACAAAAGGTGACATAGCAAATGATGAACCCGGGAAGGTAACGGTTGTTTTCAGGTATGATATCACGGGAAAGGAAAAAGAGAAGATCGCAGGTTATTCAACAGTATATACCATTTACGGTACCTCAGACGTCGTAATTTCAAACTCGTTCCGTAAAATATCAGAGAAAGTTCCGGAGATACCAAGGATGGGCATGCAGATGCAGCTTCCGGAAGAATTCACCAACCTGAAATGGTATGGCCGGGGTCCGCATGAAAATTATGCTGACAGGAAGAGCTCGGCAGAAATCGGACTCTATGAAAGTACTGTAGCCGATCAGTATGTCCCATATATTCGCCCGCAGGAGAACGGGTATAAAACGGATACACGGTGGCTGACACTTACCGACGATAGCGGGACAGGAATACTTGTCAGCGGAAATCCTCTTTTCTGCTTTGCCGCACTTAACTATGTCCATGATGATTTTGAATCACCCGGGAATATAGCCCGGTATCGTCCGGATGCTAAAAGCGCAAATACACATACTGTTGACGTCAAGCCCCATGATTTCATTAACCTGAATATTGACCTGGGACAAATGGGTGTCGGAGGCGATGATTCATGGGGTGCCCGTATTCATCCGCAATACAGGCTACTTAAAAACAGTTATGAGTATTCTTTCAGGATCCGTCCGATAGTAAGAGAGGATGATGTTCTGAGTCTTGTAAAGCAGAGGTTCTAATACTTCAATTCCACTTTAAGTACCTCGTCTTCTCCTGTAATCACATTTCTAACATCATAAATAAGCGGGCCGGTGACTTTTTTACTAACAACAACCCTTGTTATTGAATTGGCCGCCAGATTTATGTATGAGGGTGCAGGTGCCACACCATTTTCCAGGTAAAATGGAATGTCCGATTTGTTGGTTACTTCAAAATAGACATTCCTGTCATTCTCATGGTAGACTCTGCCGATTGAAATGCATTGATAAAAGAAAGGTTTTGCATATTCTTCCTTACCTGCAAGCACATCTCTGAAATAAACCAGGGTACGTCCGGCGAACATCGCTTCCTTAAGCGAATCATGTGTTCTTTCCTTTGCAAAAACGAGTGTCATCGGTCTGTTGGTGTATTCAGGAGGTCTGTAGTCCTCACTGATGACTCCATGGTTATCGCTGTTGCCCATAACAGCCAGGTTGTATTTCTTACAGAAGGTCATTACCAGGGGATAATATTCACTGTCGTTGAAGAATTCTATTCCATGAAGCCATCCTTTTTCAATGAGCTTATAATGAATATCATACATTCTTGGTATTCCGTCGGGTTGCTGGGCTTTCCACCCGGGATGGTTCCACTGAATGAATGCATCCTGCTTTACTGCTTCCTCTATCACATCAATTGCAGAATCTTTTACCAGGGCAGATGCATCATTTATAAAAAGAGCATTAAAGTGACCCGGAGGCATATCACGGGTTATTTCGGCACCATGGACAAGGATCAGATTACCTTCCTTACCTGAATTCTGTGTGATTTTCCATGCCGCATTATGATCCACAGGTATATAATCCTTTTTGGGAATGTACTCAATATGGTCTGTTATGGCAATTGCATCAAGTCCGGTAA
>CAYWEQ010000072.1:7280-10802 GCA_964457185.1 uncultured Rikenellaceae bacterium | reverse complement strand
TATATTCACAGGACTGGCCTCAGTTCAGGGGACCCGGCCGCGACAGCAAGGTAACGGGCTTCAAGGCTCCGTCCTCCTGGCCGGCAGAACTTGCTCTGCAATGGAAGGAAACTGTCGGAACAGGCGATGCCTCACCTGTTCTGGTTGGAAAAAAGCTATACCTGCATACCAGGCAGGGTGGTGATGAGGTTATTCTCTGTCTTGATGCATCAACAGGAAAAGAGCTGTGGAAAGCGAGTTATCCATCAGCTACTTCGACCGGTCCTTCTACGTCACATCCCGGACCAAGAAGCACTCCAGCAGTAGCCAACGGGAAAATCGTGACTTACGGTGTTACCGGAATTCTTTCATGTCTCGATGCCGCCACCGGCAAGGTGGTCTGGAGAAAAGAGAATCCGACCAATGCAGTACCCACTTTCTTTACCGGAATGTCTCCCCTGATCGTTGATGGAGTATGTATTGCTCATGTCGGTACTAAAGACAATGGCGAAGTGCTTGCCCTTGACCTTAATACAGGGAATGAAAAATGGAAATGGAGCGGCGACGGACCTGCATACGCATCTCCTTCACTTATGGTTATTGACGGGCAGAAACATATTATTGTACAGACAGAAAAGAACCTTCTGGCTTTGAATTTCGCTGATGGAAAGCTTCTGTGGCAGGTACCGGCAATTCCTGCACAGCGTTTTTATAACTGCGTGAGTCCATATATTGACGGGAACAGGATCTATTTTACCGGCCAGGGTACAGGAACAAAGGCAATTGAGGTTACGAAACAGGGAAATAATTTTAGTACCAGGGAGCTATGGAGCACTGCTGAGATTGGTGCAAAATGGAACACTCCCGTGCTGATAAACGGATTCCTGTACGGATTCACCGACCAGAGAAGGATATACAGCCTCAATGCGTCAAATGGACAAACAGCCTGGATAGATGCTGCTACCAACAGTGATTTTGCCACAATCGTTGATTGCGGATCAGTGATAATAGGATTCCCGAGTACAGGTTTCCTGATCGTTATGAAACCTGATCCGAAAGCTTATACGGAAGTAGCCAGATACAAACTCGCTGAAACTCCGGTTTATGCATTTCCTGTAGTAGCAGGGAACCTGGTTTATGTGAAGGATGCTGAGACACTTATGTTGTATAAAATAGAATAGAATCTATATATGATTTCAGACTGAATAACAAATTTAATTTTGCCGGTCGCCGGATTTTACCAGATCTTCTCCATCAGCAGTATGTTCCTCAGCTCATTTGGAGTCAGGTTCTCACGGATCTCCCCGCCGTCAGCCACTGATATATGCCCGGTCTCTTCAGATACAACAACCACAAGAGCATCGGAGTTTTCCGACATGCCTATCGCGGCACGGTGACGCATCCCAAATCTCGGGGGCAGTGTGTACTGATCAGTCACGGGCAGCGGACAACGCGCTGCCAGGATTATATCATTATCAATCAGAACCGCTCCGTCATGAAGCGGTGTATTCTTGAAAAAGATCGTTTCCAGCAATTCTGCACTTATCCTGGCTTTCAGTAATTCGCCCCCTTCAGTGAACATATCGAGACGACTCTGCCTCCCTATCACCATAAGGCATCCTATCTTCTTTGATGCCATTGATTCAGCTGCCCTTACGATTTCCTCAGCGATTATAGGTCCGCCCGGGTCATCCTTTACCGGAAAAAATAACCTGGTTATTGAGAATTTGCTGTTTGTCAAATACCTGTTGCCCATTACGAGCAGAAATCGTCTTACCTCCTGCTGGAAAACAATAATAAGTGCAATTACCCCGACGCCTATTACCTGCCCGAGCATTGAACTGACAAGCTGCATATTAAGCGCTTTGACAATGAGCCAGAACAGATAAATAAAAAAAACTGCAATAAATATGCTGAAAGCCGAGGTACCCTTAATTAACCTGTAAAGCTGGAACATGATCACGGCGACCAGACCAATATCGATTATATCAAGTGCTGTTATCTTTACTATCATTTTTTTTCTCTATGCTGGTATTAAATCTGTTTCTCCGAGTTTTTTATCTTTTCAATAAGCCTGACAGCCTGCACAGCTTCTCTCACATCATGCACCCTGAGGATGTCGGCACCTTTTAAAAGGGCAATCGTATTCAGGACAGTCGTGCCATTAAGAGCATCTTCCGGACTGACATCAAGTGTCTTCCATATCATTGATTTCCGTGATATACCTGCAAGCAAAGGTAAACCTGCAATACGGAAATCACCAAGACGGTAAAGCATTTCAAAATTATGCTCTGTTGTTTTTCCAAATCCGAATCCCGGATCAATTATTATATCCTTTACCCCTGCTGACTGCAACCGGACTATTCTATTTCCAAACCATTTCAGGATATCTGCAACAACATCGCCATAAACAGGATTGTCCTGCATGTTTTCGGGCTTGCCTTTCATATGCATCATAATATATGGCACATTAAGATCCCGTACGACGCTGAACATCTTCTTGTCAGCTTCACCCCCGGAAATATCGTTAATAATCCGTGCTCCGCAGCTGGTTACTGCCTCATAAGCAATTTCTGCCCTGAAAGTGTCAATAGAGAGTATTGTATCAGGAAATTCATTGTGTATCAAGCATATAGCATTAAGAGCGCGTTTCTTCTCCTCTTCAGGAGGCACATCAGCAGCGCCAGGACGGGAGGAATAACCACCAACGTCAAGAATGTCGGCACCATCATTAATCATTCCCTCTGCAATCCTGATTATCTCCTTTTCGTCAGAGATCCTGCTTCCTTTGTAAAATGAATCAGGAGTAATATTCAGGATCCCCATCACTTTTGGAATGCCCAGATCAAGCAGTTTCCCGGCTACATTTATATATCTTGGCTTTTCAGGCACTGCATTTTATTTAACTTCCTAAATTAACGAAATTATTAAAAACAGCAATCAGGTACAGGGAATCGTGTTTATCTGGTTTTAGTTTTCATGTTTGCTCAAGGCTTATTACATTTGTACTGAAGGTAAAAATTCAGACATGAAGCTTTTTGTAGTAGAAGGGCTTGACGGAGCCGGTAAGTCGACACAGATAAGATTACTTAAGGAGTTCTTTTCCCGGAAAGGCTGCAATTGTGAATATCTCCATTTTCCCAGAACCGATGCGCCATATTTCGGAGAACTTATTGCAAGGTTCCTGAGAGGTGAGTTCGGATCGCTTAATGAGGTTGACCCCTGGCTTGTCGCTATGCTCTATGCCGGTGACAGGAAAGATGCTTCATCTATTATTGACAGCTGGCTGAAAAAAGGGAGTTTCGTCCTTCTTGACAGGTATACCTATTCAAATATTGCATACCAGTGCGCTAAAACTGATGATCCAGAATCAAGGGATGATCTCATGAAATGGATCCTGGATCTTGAGTTCCGGCATTTCGGCATTCCTCTTCCCGATCTTAACATATTCCTCGATGTGCCCTTCTCATTCACCGAAAAGAAACTCTTATCATCAAGAAAGGGAAAAGACAGGGATTACCTTAACGGAACAAAGGATATACA
>CAYWEQ010000072.1:0-7180 GCA_964457185.1 uncultured Rikenellaceae bacterium | reverse complement strand
GTTTACAAGTTCCAGGATTACTTCCATGCATTCAATCTTGATTTCCTCAGCGGGCTGAGCTTTTTGGCAGCAATAATTCTCTGTTCAGCCGAATTCATAGGGGGATTCAGCGTTTTATTCAATATACGTCAGAAATCAGGAGTCTGGATTGTGATAATAATGATGATAATATTCACCCCGCTCACATTTGTACTTGCACTTACCAATCCGGTTTCAGACTGCGGATGCTTCGGCGATGCAATACATCTTTCCAACTGGCAGACATTTTTCAAGAATATCGTTTTGCTTATACCTGCTGTATTCCTTTTCATAACACGGAATAAAATAGTACCGCATCAGGGGATTACAAGGGAATGGGCAATAATTGCTATAATGCTCATTATGTTCTTCTCGTTTATTATCTATAACCTTAGATATCTTCCTGTAATTGATTTCCTGCCATATAAAACAGGCACTTATATACCTGACAAAATGATAATTCCGGAAGGCATGCCGGTTGATACATATAAGACAACCTTTATTTATGAAAAGGATGGACAGTTAAGGGAATTTACCCTTGAAGACTATCCGGCTGACGACACGGCATGGAAATTTGTTGATCAGAAGTCGGTCCTGGTTTCAAAAGGTTACGAACCTCCGATTCACGACCTGCTTATGACCTCAACATATGGTGAAGATCTTACACAGCATATTCTGACATCACAAAATCCTTCTCTTCTGATGATTGCAAGGAAACTGGAGGACGCTGACCCTGAATTTTTAAAGTACGGATTTGAGCTGGGATATTATTGCAACGTGAATATGATTGACTTTTATATTTTAACGGCTTCGGGAGCTGATGAAGTCAATAATTTCGACAATGGGCTTACCTTCTGCTTCACTGATGAAACAACACTGAAAACAATGATAAGGTCAAATCCGGGTTATATACTATTGAAGAGCGGCACTATCCTGGGTAAATGGTCCTGGGCAAATGTGCCTGAAAAGGAAGAATTAGGAAAATTGGTAAATGCACAATAATTTAAATCTTAACACATTATTATATGAGAAAGAAAATAATCGCCGGCAACTGGAAAATGAACATGACACTGGATGACGGGTTAAAATTCGCTAAATCTGTTGACCAGTATTTCAGTGAAAAGCCATCGGAAAAGGCGGAAGTGATTCTTTGTGTTCCTTTTATTCACCTTGCCGGCATTTCGGAAATCGTAAAGCTGGGTAAGGTGGCATTAGGGGCTCAAAACTGTGCTTCAGAGCCTTCAGGAGCATATACAGGAGAGGTATCAGCAATGATGATCAAAAGCACGGGTGCCGGGTATGTAATAATCGGTCATTCTGAGAGACGAACTTACTATCATGAGGATGACAGGCTTCTTAACAGGAAGACAATCCTTGCCCTCAACAGCGGTCTGAAGGTCATTTTCTGCTGTGGTGAAGTAAAGGAAGAGAGAGAGGAAGGAAAACATTTCATCATCGTTAAACGTCAGCTGGAGGAGGGACTCTTTACTCTCAGTGCGGAAGAAATGAAAAATGTGGTAATAGCTTATGAACCTGTATGGGCCATAGGAACAGGGCTTACCGCAACTCCTGAACAGGCGCAGGAAATGCACCGGCATATCCGCAGCCTGGTCAGTGATAAGTATGGTAAAGAGTGTGCAGAAGAACTGACAATACTTTATGGCGGAAGCTGCAAGCCTTCAAACGCCGTTGAGATTTTTTCCAAGCCCGATGTCGATGGCGGACTTATCGGTGGAGCATCACTCAAAAAGGAAGATTTTACGGCAATTGCGGAGGCATTTTAGATTTCTATTTACTAACTTTCAGGATTATGTTGAAGAAGCTGGTAATTTTCAGTTTTATAATCCGGATAATATTACCGGCACATCTGTTATCACAGGCAAAATCACCTTTTACCGGAAATCCTGACAAATTCAGGGAGGAATTGACATTGTTTATGGGTCCGAACCTGAAAGATGAACAGAAAGCCAACCTGAATTCATTTCTGGCAAGCTGGGACAGTTCAGCCTTCAGCAGGGAAAACATTACAAGGATAATAGATATCTCAAGCCAGTTTTCAGCCAGGTCGATGAGACCTGTCCCTCATTTCAACGATTTCTTCCTTACCCTGAAAGCATTTCTGGAAAAAGAAAATCAGGGAGAGATACTTGGCAACTGGCTTACAGGGCTCAGTGAAACATTATTCAATCCCAGGTTTTCCACCGATAGAATTGCCAGGTATATTAAGAATACAGGACTGATGATCAGGGATAATACCCTTTCTGAATCCGGTGCAATACTTTGGAAAGTCAAGGACAGCCCCCTTAAATTCCTTCATGATACTGTGTTCTATGTAGAGGTGACCAATGCGACACTCACCTGTTACTCACAGAAGGACAGCACGGAAATATATGATGTTTCAGGCTATTATTTTCCTGAAATTCAACAATTTCATGGCAAAAAAGGCATAATAACATGGGAAAAGGCCGGCTATGCAAGTGAGGATGTATTTGCCGAAATTAATAATTATGCCATCAATATAGCAAGGAATAGTTTCACGGTTGATTCTGCAAGGCTCACCCATAAAACATATTTTAAGACACCTGTGTACGGATTGCTTTCCGACCAGTCGATCACTTTTAAGAATAAGGAAAGAGCCAATTTCCCGCGTTTTGAGACATCTATCAAAGAATTCAGACTGGAAAATATTTATGAAGGAGTCAACTATGAGGGAGGCCTGACATTTGAAGGAGCCACCGTAAAGGGTGCAGGGACAAATATACTGCCTGCAAAAATCACGCTTTCCAGAAATGATACGCTTTACCTGAAAATACAGTCTGATGAATTCATTTTCTCAAAGAGTGGTCTGAACAGCGCTGAAACAACCATGTCTCTTTATCTTGATGATGATTCTATCTATCATTCGAACCTCGGGTTCTCCTATAATGCGGAGATGAGACAGGTTAACCTCTTTCGCGGCAATAATCCGGTATCAAGAAGTCCGTATTTCGACTCCTTTCATAACCTCGACATGTACTTTGAATATCTTTCCTGGAACATGGAGGATTCCAAAATAATACTGTCAAGGGCAAGAGGAGCCGCCCTGGGACAGGCTCAGTTTGAATCCAGGTCATTCTTCGATGCCGCTTATTTCATGCGCCTGGCAGGAATAGACGATTACCATCCCCTGGTACTGCTCAAGAGATTTGCAGCATGGTATTATTCAGAGACATTCCCCGTGGGGGAATTTGCAAAATGGCTGAACCGTCCTGTTGAGGCTGTTACAGGATTATGTATAGATATGGCAAACAAGGGTTTTGTGTTCTATAACCGCAAGTTCAATGAAATAACCCTCAAGGATAAAGTCAACGATTTTCTTGATTCCTATTCGAAGAAGAAGGATTATGATGTTCTCAGCATAGTGAGCGAGACAAAAGCCCCGCTCGACAATGCAATCCTGGACCTCAGGAACTATCGTCTCACTGTGAACGGTGTAAGAGGAGTACTCCTGAGCGATTCACAACGGGTAGTCATCTATCCCTACAGGCAGCAGGTGGTGATAGGGAAAAACAGGAGCATGGAATTTGACGGAGTTGTGGAAGCAGGTCTTTTTACCGTTTTTGGACATAATTTTTCATTCAGCTATGACACTTTCAAAATAAGGCTTGAAAAAATCGATTCCATCAGAATTGCAGTGGAAACAGAAGAAAAAGATCCGTATGGCAATCCGGTAATTAAGGATGTTGACAACCTCATCCAGCTTGGCACTGCTGAGCTTTATATCGATGAACCCGACAATAAATCGGGGCTGAAGAGCCTTAAACAATATCCGATAATAAATGCCGTAACATTCTCATATATATTTTTTGACAAGATACCCGGACTTGAAGGTGTATATCCGCAACAGGATTTTTACTTTAAAGTCGATCCCTTCACGTATGAGAATATTGACCATTACACAAACGAGGATATGAACCTTGCAGGTGAATTCGTTGCGGGAAATATACTTAAACCTACCCGTCAGTATCTGACCATCCAGGAAAACAATTCCCTTGGATTCAATATGACGGTACCTGAAGAAGGAATAGAGGTATATGGAACAAAGGGTATTTTGTATGAAAATATCAACATGAGCAACAGAGGGCTTATCGGAGGCGGCTCCCTGAAACACCTTACATCCACAACAACATCGGAAGAATTTAAATTCTTTCCTGACTCTATGCTGACACAGGCAACTACTTTTAATATCGAAAAAGATGGTTCCGGCCTGTTCCCGTCCACCAGTGCCGAAGATGTTTCAATAAAATGGCTTACCGATAAGGATGAATGGCTGGCTTCAAATGCCAGGGACAAGAATTTCAATATGTTTGACAATGGTACCATCCTTGACGGGACACTGACACTTACACCCTCCTTACTTAAAGGATCTGGCATAATAAATACTACCGATTCCAAGATTACCTCAGATCTCTTCAGCTTTGCGTCCGGCCAGATAAAAGCCGATACTTCAGTTTATAACCTTAAATCACCTACAACCAGCGGTTATGCATTCATTGCTGAAAATGTCAGAACAGACATAAATTTCGATCTTCAGATGACACAGTTCCATCTCAACACAGATACATCAGTCGTGAAATTCCCTGAGATACAATATATCTGTACCATGACAGATTTCACATATAACATGGGGACCAAGGTGCTGAACATGGAACAAAAAGGTAAGAAAGATACCGAGCTTCTGCCTCCTGAAAAGTTGCTCAAACTTGATTTCTCAAATCTCGACAAGCCGACTTTCCTGGCAACAAATGTTATCAACGACACTATTGCATTCTCTTCATGGAAAGGAAGCTATCACCTTAATGAAGAATATATTGAAGCAGAAAACATAAATTATATACATATTGCTGATGCCCTCATTCAGCCTGATAAAGGGAAGATCATAATTAACAGGAGAGCAAAGATTCAGCAGTTACAGAATGCCGTGGTCGCAGTGAACAACAGGCATATCCTTCACACGGCAAAAATTGATATCGAATCAACAAAACGGTACTTCGGAAGCGCTATTTATGATTACGTGGATGAAAACGATGATATACAGCAGATAAGCTTCCCGGAGGTTACTGTCGATACAATGGTTACAAGCGCTAAAGGCTATATCCCTGTAAGTCAAAATTTTATGCTTAGCCCTAATTTTACATTTTCGGGTGATGTAAACCTCTACGCGGCAAAAGACCAGCTCTCATATACCGGTTCCGCGGGGATAATTCATGACTGCATTGAGATTAAAAGCTTTCCAGTAAAGTTCAAATCATATATTGACCCGAAAAATGTGATGATCCCAATCAGCGAAAAGCCGCGTGACATGAATGACAATATGATTTTCTCGGGATCGTTCATAAACATTGATTCAATACATATTTATCCGGCGTTCCTTTCAGCACAGAAATCATGGACCGATGCGAATCTTGTAAGTTCACACGGGTTCCTCTATTTTGACAAAGCAAAAAACAGATACATTATTACATCCCTTGAAAAGCTTGCCGATCAGAGCCTGCATGGAAATATGATTGCTTATGACAGAAATTACTGCATACTATCGAGTGAAGGGAAGCTTAATTTCGGTACAAATTTCGACCTGGTGAAAATGACAAGTGCAGGTAAAGTGATACATACACTTGATTCCGGGGATGTCAATATTGATGCAATTCTGGCTTTTGACTTTCATTTCTCAGAGGAAGCACTGAAAATGATGAGCGATGAGATAAGGATGGTACCAACACTGAAACCCGTGAACCTCAACAGTGATATATATGTCAAGGGAATGAAGGATCTTATCGGGGCAGAGGCTGCCACTAAGATGAAAGAAGAACTCGATCTGTTCGGAACATCAAGGAATCTGCCGAGGGAGTTTAATTTCGAACTGCTGCTGAATGATGTCAAACTGTACTGGAATGAGTCTTCTTCTTCGTTCAGGTCAACTGGCCCGATAGGGATAGGATTCATCGGAACCCAGCCGGTAAATGTTTATGTAGATGGATTCATTGAAATTCAGCGCAGGCGTTCAGGAGATATGTTTGATGTCTATCTTAAAGCCGATGAATCGACCTGGTACTATTTTTCATATATAAGAGGGAATATGATGACACAGGCATACAACATCAATTATAATTCGCTTATAGCCAATACAAAGCTGAACCTGAGGAAGCATCCTGATGCATCTGTAAGGGTTCCCTATACATACATGATCGCTGTTGAAGACAGGCTTGGAAGATTTCTTCAGAGGATGAGAGGCGAAGATACTGGTTTAACTCCCTGATATTATTATCATTTCTATGCAGGTGTTTTATGCTCCCGATATTGCCGGCAATTCTTACATCCTAGATGAAAACGAATCCGGACATATCATAAGGGTCCTGAGGATGAGGAAAGGGACGTCAGTAAAATTGATTGACGGCAAAGGCAATTTGTTTGAGGGAGTAATAACCGAGCCTGATCAAAGAAAATGTGCGATTGAAATCCGTTCTGTCTTCAGGGAATTTGAAAAGAGGAATTACCGGCTCCATATTGCTATTTCACCGATAAAAAATACTGAACGGTTTGAATGGTTTGTTGAAAAGAGCGTGGAGATAGGCATCGATGAGATCACCCCTCTGATCTGCAGGAACACGGAAAAACCAGGCATCAAGCCTGAAAGGATCCGTAACATTATTATATCTGCAATGAAACAATCATTGAAGGCTTATAATACTATCCTGAATCCTCCGTCTCGGTTTGGTGATTTTATTAACAGTAGGTATAAGGGAACCATGATGATGGCACATTGCAGTCAAAAAGCTGTCAGCAAAGGAATTCAGGAAGTTTATAATAAAGGAAATGATGTGGTCATCCTTATCGGTCCTGAGGGCGATTTTTCCGAAGAAGAAATAATGACATCGGCAGATAAAGGAATTATACCTGTTCATCTGGGGAACAGCAGGCTGAGAACAGAAACGGCAGGCGTTGCTGCCTGCCATTCCATATACTTCATCAATCAGTAAACAATTTCATGTGCTGGTGAAGAAATCCAGCACATCTCCCAGTTTTTTGGAAGGCACATTGTAGAATTCAGTGTATTTACAGTCGTTGCATGTAACTGATGTGAACCTTCTGTTCTGGATGTCGAAGATCTTTGTAACAAAACTGC
>CAYWEQ010000071.1:0-11144 GCA_964457185.1 uncultured Rikenellaceae bacterium | reverse complement strand
GTCCGGCGGTTGATCTGGTGCGCTATCTCCTTTTGTTCCTCATTGGGCAGACTGTTGATATACTGCTCGGAAAGGGTGATACCGGTCCTGAGGAAAGAGGCCTGATTTACAACAGAAGCATCAACAACTTTGGGGACCGATTCTCCATAACCTTTTGCTGAGAGTCTTTCAGGTTCAATGCCCTTCTCAATAAGATACTGAACAACCGACTGGGCACGTTTCTGTGAAAGATCATAGTTATACTCCTCCGTGTCACGTGAATCGGTATGCGACATCAGCTCTATGGTAACATTCGGGTTATCATTCAGGGTTTCGACAAGCTTATCAAGCGAAACCATTGATTCCGGACGGAGATCCCATTTATTGAAATCATAGAAGATATTCGGCAGTTCAATAGGCTTATCGATAGCTGTCAGAAGTATTGTCACCATGAATTCCCGGCTCTTCTCCTGTCCTTTGGTGGTCTCTCTCTCCTTTCCGTTCAGGTAACCTGTTTTTGATGCGAGGAAAATATAATCAACATCTGGTTTCAGGTTGAATTTGAAATCTCCTCCCGTTCCCGTTTCAGCCTGGAGATTGGATCCGTCGCTTGCAATAAGCGAGACAGTTGATCCTGATATTGCGGCTCCGTTCTTTTCATCTTTGACAAGTCCTGTGATACTGAATCTTAAAGGCGGAAATTCAAATTCATAAAGTTCGTCATTGCTTCTTCCCTTGCGTGTTGAGCTGAAAACTCCGCGTTCGTTCTCGTTTTCAAAAGTAATCCCGAAATCGTCAGCTGAACTGTTGACAGGGGGCTTCATATTCTGAACAACCCACGAGCCGTCAGGCTGGGGAACAGCTTTAAAAATATCCAGCCCGCCCATACCTATAAGTCCATCGGAAGAAAAATAAAGAGTGCCGTCACTCCTCACATAAGGAAAAAGCTCATTACCGCTTGTGTTTATATCAGGTCCCGGGTTTCTGGGTTTTGACCATGCATCTCCGGAACGGGTAACCATCCAGATATCCTTTCCGCCGGATCCTCCGGCCATGTCAGAAACAAAGTAAAGAGTCTGTCCGTCAGAAGACAAAGCGGGGTGTGCGGCAACAAGTGAATCGGGAAGTATTCCCAGACTTTTGGGTTCGCTCCAGGTGTCTCCTGTTCTTTTTGAGGACATTATGATGCACCCTTTTTTTTCACGCTTGCCTGCTTCACATCTTGTAAAATAGATCTCCTTGTAGTCACTTGCAAAGAAAGGAGTTCCATCCTCAAATTCACTGTTCAGTCCTTCAACCGGAACAGGGGTGCTCCATTTTGATTTCTTGTCAAGGCGGCTTTCAAATATATCCGTATAGCCTTGTCCAGTTGCACCGTGTGTTTTATTTCCTTCAGCATCTTCGCGAGAGGAAGTAAAATATATCACTCCGAAATCGTCACGTCCGTAGGAAGGACTGAAGTCAGATTCCCTTGAATTGAGGTCCTTGAGCTCAGTGACCCTGTATACCTCGGGATTCCGCTGCCACTCAAGGGCAAGTTCACATGCACGGATCTCCTGGTCGGCTTTTGCATCGGAAGGAGCTATTTGTTTGTATTTTTTCAGTTCGTCTATAGCCTGCTGGTATTTACCATTCTTTTTCAGGGAGGCGGCATACCAGTACTGAGCCTCCGGCTTTATTGCCGATGATCTTACGGCAAGCTTATACCATGTCTCAGCGCTCTTGGGATCATTTACCTGACGGTAGCATTCTGCGATCATAAAAACAAGCTCCGTACGTGATGCTTTGTCTGATTTTTTAGTTTTTGAATAAGCATCCTTGAAAAGATCTATTGCGTCGTAATATTCACCTGCTTCAAAGGATGCATAAGCCCTGTCAGCTTTCCTCTTCTGGGCAAAAGATTCCTGTGACGCAACTATTGACAGTAATATAATAAGGATAACGAATCTTCTCATGACACCCTTTTTATCCGGCTATAAAAATAATTAATTTAATGAGAATGGCGTAAAATACTAACGATTGGAGACCGCAATTATTATAAATGAATTGTGGGGGCGTTGCACGCAACATCCCCACTACAAAAATCCTGAAAGAATATTATCCTGGTTTTACCTGGTAAACAACAGTTCCCTGTATTTCGGAAGAGGCCAGATCTCATTGTCGACTATGAGTTCAAGCTTATCGATATGATAGCGGATCTCCTCAAGATATGGTTTAACTTTTTTCTCATAGGCAATTGCCTTTTTAAATGAATCCTCAATCACGTTGGCCTTTTTCCGCTCCTCAATCATATCATTGGTCAGCTTTTTGATGCTGGTAATATGATCTGAGATGGAAACTATCATTTCCTTGCGGGCGCTTGCAAGTTGTTCATATTCAAGGTCATTGAAAACTTCTTTTAATCCTTTGACATTGTCAGTGAGGATTGTCATATATCGGATCGCGGTTGGAAGGATATGGTTTATTGCCAGGTCGCCAAGGACTCTTGCTTCAATCTGGACTTTCTTGGTGAATTTTTCGTATTCAACTTCCACGCGGCTTTCAAGTTCCTTTGCGGAAAAAACTCCTGATCCTGTAAGAACTTGCCTGGAATTCGGGCTGATGTAGCATTTGATCGATTCAGGAACGCTCTGAATGTTGCAAAGTTTTCTCCTTACAGCTTCCGCATGCCATTCCCTGCTGTAATTATCTCCTTCAAACAATACATTTTCCGATTCAAGGATGTACTTCTTAAGAACCTGGAATATAGCTTCATCCTTATTCCTGCCTTTCTTTATTATCCGGTCAACTTCGGTCTTGAATTTTGCCAGCTGGTAAGCAACAGCCGCATTAAGAACTATCATTGAAGCCCCGCAGTTTGCAGATGAGCCTACCGCCCTGAACTCAAACCTGTTGCCGGTAAATGCAAATGGAGAAGTACGGTTACGGTCAGTGTTATCGAGAAGTATTTCAGGAATTTTACCGATACCAAGCTTAAGCTCCGTCTTAAGTGCCGGGGTCATTTTCCTGTCGGTTACCTTTCGGACAATGCTTCCCAGCATTTCGGTAAGATACGACCCGAGGAATACTGAAATGATTGCAGGTGGAGCTTCATGGCCGCCCAGTCTGTATGAGTTTGTTTCGCTCATTACCGATGCCCTGATCAGATCATTGCTGTCGTGGACTGCTTTAATGACGTTGACAAGGAATGTAAGGAACTGAAGATTGGTCTTGGGATTCTTTCCGGGTGAAAGCAGGTTTACTCCGGTATTGGTTGCCAGTGACCAGTTATTATGTTTTCCGGAGCCGTTGATCCCGGCAAATGGTTTTTCATGAAACAGCACCCTGAATTTATGCTTGCGGGCGACCCTTTTCATAATATCCATAAGCAGCTGGTTATGATCGACTGCCAGGTTTACCTCCTCGTACATGGGAGCGCATTCGAACTGGTTGGGAGCCACTTCATTATGACGTGTTTTGACAGGAATACCAAGTTTATGCGCAGAACATTCGAAATCCTTGATGAAACACATAACCCTCTCCGGTATTGATCCGAAATAATGATCAGCAAGCTGCTGGTCTTTTGAAGACTGGTGCCCCATCAGGGTCCTGTCAGCCAGCACAATATCTGGACGTGCATAGTATAATGCCTCGTCGATAAGAAAATACTCCTGTTCCACTCCCAGTGTTGCGTACACTTTTGTTACATCCTTATCAAAATACTGGCAAATATCCACGGCTGCCTTATCGAGTGCGTAGAGAGCTTTAAGAAGGGGCGCTTTATAATCAAGGGCATCGCCTGTATATGAAACGAATATTGTGGGGATACACAGTGTTGTACCCACCATAAATACCGGTGACGACACATCCCATGCTGTATAGCCTCTTGCTTCGAATGTATTTCTGATGCCTCCGCTCGGGAAGCTTGATGCATCGGGTTCAGACTGTACCAGGACAGCTCCCGAGAAATTCTCCACAATGTGCCCGTTGTCTCCCATTTCGAGGAATCCGTCGTGTTTTTCAGCAGTTCCGTCAGTAAGCGGGTGAAACCAGTGTGTAAAATGTGTTGCTCCTCTTTCGAGTGCCCAGGCTTTAAGTCCGATTGCTACCTGGTCAGCCTCCTGCCTTGTCAGAGACTTGCCCTCTTCAATAGCTTTTTTTATAACCTTAAATGCCTCCTTTGAAAGGTAATGCTCCATTTTATGGAGGTTGAAGACATCAGCTCCATAGTATCTGGAGATGATTGGTGATGGTGTTTCACACGCAACAGCTTCCCTGTTGAATACTTCTCTTAATGCACTGAATCTTAATTCTGCCATAATTAAAAATTTTTCCAAAAATATATAATTTTTAATATTACCCCCCTTTTTTTCAATGTTTTTTTTATTTTTTATATGTTTTTTTCATATATACCCCTGTTTATTAAAGGTATTATCATTTTTTTTATGTAATTTAGTGGCTTACACCCTGTTTTTTATAATGATTGATCCCCTGTGCGGTAAGTCACGTCCCGATAGCCATGCCGGCAGGCAGGGAAGTCCTGATAACTATCAGGAGGGAAGGGGTAAAAGCCGGAAATAACAATAAAACAGAGCGTTTGTTACAGATTAATATTGATCTGTTATTTATTGGAATTTTGTTATATTTGTCGCCTGAATTAAAAATGGCAGAATTCTATTAATCATTTAAATACTTATTAATGTCAGCTATTCAATTTTTAAGGGAAAAAGCAGGTGTTCTGGTTGCCACAGTTATCGGTCTTTCACTTTTCCTGTTTGTGGTGAGTGATTTTTTTGGCAATGGAAGGGGAAGGAGAAGGCAGCAAAGAAAATATTATGAGATTGGCCAGATAGCGGGCGAGCAGGTTTTATACCAGGAGTATGAACAAAGAGTTCAGAATCTTTTTGAGATATATAAGCTGTCAGGAGTTGCCACTATTGATGAAGCAACTGCCGAATCTGTAAGGGAACAGATATGGGAACAGATGGTAAGGGAAATAATCCAGGATAATCAGTACAAGGACCTTGGTATCGGTGTGAGCACTGAAGAAGTGGATGAACTCGTACTTGGAAATAATCCCCATCCAATTGTACAGCAGCTTTTCACCGACCGGTCAACAGGTTTTTTTAACAAATCATTCCTTGTGAACTTCCTTAAGCAGCTGGAACTGGATGAAACAGCAAAAAAATACTGGCTTTTCTTTGAAAATGAGATCGTGGTTGACAGGATGAGCACAAAATACAACAATCTTGTATCAAAAGGTTTATATGTTACCACAAAGCAGGCTGAGTTTGACAGCAATATTGCCAACAAAACCGTTGATTTCAGTTTCATCCAGAAAAATTATGCATCAGTGCCGGATTCCTCGGTTAATGTTACTGCAGGTGAAATAGAATCATATTACTCAAAACACAAAGAGAAATTTAAAAGCAATGCCCTCAGAGATATTGAATATTTAGCATTTGATGTTATACCTTCAGAGGAGGATATAAGACAGACGGAAAACTGGATAGACAAAATAAGCGGGGAATTCGCAGAAGCTGCTGACCCGGAGCAGTTCATTAATCTGAACGCTGATACCCGTTATCTGGGTGTATACCTGCCACTTAACAGTGTTCCGGAAAACCTCAGGGATTTTGTAAAGAAAGAAGACAAGTCAACCGTTTTCGGGCCTTACAGGGAAGAAGATTCATATAAAGTTGTCAGACTTCTCGATGTTGCTGAGAGACCTGACTCGGTACATGCCCGGCATATACTCCTGTCAGCCGGACAGACAAGAACAATTGCAGATGCAAGAAACATGGCTGACAGCCTTGTGAGGCTGATAAAAACCGGCACTCCTTTTGAACTGCTGGCAATGACAAGTTCCGGGGATCAGGGCTCTTCACAGTTGGGCGGCGACCTTGGATGGTTTCCCGAAGGCATGATGGTCGCACCTTTTAATAATGCCTGTTTTACAGGAAAAAAAGGAGATATCACCACTGCTGAAACAACATTCGGAATCCATATAATTGAGATCCTTGATCAATCGAAAAAATCACGGAAATATAACCTGGGCATTATTGACAGGAAGATTATTGCAAGCTCCACAACCAATCAGAGAATATACAGTGAGGCAAGCCAGTTCGCTGGAACAAACAGCACCTATGAAAAATTCAACAGCGCGGTTGCTGAACAAAAGCTTAACAAGAGAGTGGCAAATAACGTTACTCCTCAGCAAAAAACTCTTCCCGGGCTTGAGAATCCGAGAGTTCTGATAATATCGCTTTTCACTGCCGAAAAAGGCAAAATCATCCTTGATGCCAATCAGCAGGCTGTTTTTGAGGTTGGAGACAAATATGTTGTTGCTTTCTGTACAGCAGTCGAGGAAGAAGGAACTTCACCTCTCTCAGAAGTGGAGAATGATATTAGATTCACCCTCCTGAAAGACAAAAAAGCTGAAGTCATTTCGGCAGAATTTATAAAGAATAACCAGGAAGGAAAGAGTCTTGAAGATATTGCTTATACCATGGGGCTCAATGTACAGGAAGCCACCCAGGTAAATTTCAGATCATATACAGTACCCGGTGCAGGAAGCGAACCTGCTCTTATAGCAGCGGCATCAGCCGCCAGGCAGGGTACAGTGGCCGGTCCGGTAAAAGGTGAGAACGGAGTGTATATGATATTTGTGAACAGCCTTACCACGAAAGAAACGGAAGATCTGAAGCTTCTCAGGGACAGACTGACTGCTACCTACCAGATGAGAGGCAATTATGAGGCATTCGAAGCGCTTCGGAAAGGAGCAGATATAGTGGATAAGAGATATAAGTTCTACTAGCATAAAGTGCATCTGAAAAACATACTACCTCTCTCTGACATTTATTATCAGGGACGGGGTGGTTGAGCCAACTTTTGATACAACCCCTTTCCTATATTTTTTTGCAATCGGTTGCAAAAGTAAATCATATTGCATAATTTTATTTACTTAAAATTCATGCTCTCTTTTCCTGAAAAGAAATTATGAGACATTAACCTGCATTTATATAACCAACATGAATACTCAAACAGAAAAATTATCAGCACGGGAGAAAATCGGCTACAGCCTGGGTGACGGTGCAGCCAATTTTATTTTCCAGACCATGATGCTGCTTCAGCTCAGCTTCTACACTGATTCCTTCGGATTGACAGCTGCTTCAGCTGCCACATTGTTCCTGGTTGCCCGGCTGTGGGCAGCAGTTTGTGATCCTATATTCGGTGCCCTGGCCGACCGGACCAATACACGCTGGGGGAAATTCAGACCCTGGATTCTATGGACAGCCTTGCCATTCGGAATTCTTGGCTATTTTGCTTTCACAACACCCGATTTTGGTCCTTCAGGCAAGATCTTCTATGCCTATATTACCTATTTACTCCTGATGACCATCTATTCGGCAAATAATAATCCCTATTCTGCCCTCAGCGGAGTCATCACCGGCAATATGGATCAGCGCGCAAGCCTTTCATCAGTCAGGTTTGTCTTTGTAGTACTTGCCACTATCGCAATTCAGGGCTTCACTCTGCCAATGGTCAACCATTTCGGAGAAGGAGACAGTGCCCGTGGATACCAGATTACAATGGGAATATTCTGTGCACTGGCTGTCATCTTCTTCGTGATAACTTTCTTCACTACAAAAGAAAGAATTAAACCACCGCCTCAGCAAAAAGCCTCTCTGAAGCAGGATCTTACGGATCTTATCCGAAATCGTCAGTGGATCATAATGTTCGTTGTCTTCCTGATGATGTTCGTCTTCCTTTCAATGCGAAACGGCATACTGGTTTACTACTTCAAGTATTATCTCAATATAGAAAGCCAGAGAGCATTCCTCACTGACTTTGATAAGGTGCTGTTCGGTTTGCTGGGTGCAACAGGTATGACCGGTGCACATGCCGATATTGCAGGTAATACCTTCAGCGTGATAAATATTGCAGGTCAGCTTGCAGCTATCGTGGGTATTGCCCTGTCAAACAAACTGGCAAAACGGTTCTGCAAGAGAGATGTTTTCAGGATATGGCTGAGTATAGCATCTCTGGCGGCCATACTATTCGTAGTTGTGCCGCCAACTTCAATATGGATCATTTTCGTTCTTTCAACTCTATTTAACTTCTCGTGGGGTGTGACGATGCCTCTGCCATGGGCAATGATGGGTGATGTTGCCGATTATTCGGAGTGGAAAAACAACCGCCGTGCCACAGGCATAGTCTTCGCAGGAATAGTCGTAGGACTGAAGGTTGGTATGGCTATCGGAGGCTTCCTTGCCGGAAAATTGTTATCGCTGTATGGTTATGTTTCGAATGTTGAACAAACCGCCGGATCCCTCAGGGGTATAAGGCTGACAGTCAGCATTTACCCGGCAATAGCCATCGTAATCTGCATTATTTTCCTGTTCATTTACAATATAAACAGGAAGACTGAATTACAGATGCAGGATGAGCTTGCTGAACGGCGCAAATCATATGCATAACAGATTTATAAACGACAAATAACTGACGAAATGCAAAAACCTGGTTTAAAAAAGCAGAAAACACTTCCTTATAAAGATGCTTCACTACCTGTAAAAGAGCGGGTTAAAAATCTTTTAAGACGTATGACCATAGAGGAAAAGACAACCCAGCTGATGGGTATATGGAATGGCGGGGTTGAAGATTTCACACCTGAGATCTTTGAAGATCCTGTTAAGATGAAAGAGATATTCGGCAAAGGATGCCATTCAATCCATCCGGCTCCTTTCGGAATCAGGGCAACTGTTGAGATGAGGAACAGGATCCAGAAATACCTGGTTGAGAAGACCAGGCTTGGGATCCCGGCAATGTTTGTGGACGAAGGTCAGCATGGGATGATGCGGCCTGAATCGACCGTATTTCCCCAGGCAATAGGGCTGGCCTGTTCATGGGACTGTGAACTTTTTGAGAAAGTATATGGCATTATAGCTCATGAGATGCGCTCAAGAGGCACTCACCATGCCCTGACGCCAGTTATTGACACCTGTCGTGATCCACGGTGGGGCCGCGTGGAAGAGACCTACGGAGAAGATCCCTATCTCAATGGAATGCTTTCGTGTGCTGCTGTTAAGGGACTTCAGGGTACCGTCACAGGAAAGGTTGCAAAGAATAATGTTGCCGCCACACTGAAACATTTTACCGGACACGGAGAGCCTGAAGGAGGCCAGAATCAGGGCCCTGCAAACTACTCACTGAGGGTGCTAAGAGATTACCATATGCCGCCCTTCAAAATGTGTATCGATAAGGTTAAGCCTGTTTCAGTCATGCCATCTTATAATGAAGTTGATGGTATTCCTTCACATGCTAACAAATGGCTTCTGAATGATGTTCTGAGAAAGGAATGGGGCTACAAAGGCATGATAGTATCTGATTATTACGGTGTTGACCAGCTATACAATAAGCATATGGTAGCTGAAGACGCGAAGGAAGCCACTGTAACCGGTTTCAATTCGGGAGTACAGTATGAGTTCCCTCAGGGTAACCTGTATAAAATGCTGCCCGGACTCGTTAAAGAGGGTAAGATCAGCATTAAGGATATTGACAAAGCAGTGGAACAGGCTCTGACGATGAAATTTGAGCTCGGATTATTTGAGGCCCCCTATGTCAGCCTCCAGAATGCAGTGAATGTTAGTAAGTTGCCAGAACACAGAGCAGTAGCACTGAAAGCGGCTCATGAATCCATAGTACTGCTTAAAAACGATAATCTACTGCCGCTTAAGAAAGGAAAATACAAAAAGATAGCTGTTATCGGACCGTGTGCCAGAGGACTCTTTTTTGGAGGGTATGCCGGCGAGCCATATGAGAAAGTAAATCTCTTTGACGGAATAAAGGAAAAGGCCGGCCGCCTCACCGAGGTGTTGTTTGCTCAAGGATGCAGGCTCACAACAAACACTTCAACCAGTTATTTCAACTGGAAGTATGATGAGATCAGCTTTGCATCAAGAGAAGAAAATCTTAAGCTGATTGCTGAAGCAGTAAAGGTGGGCAGGAAGGCGGATCTGATTATTCTGGCTATCGGGGAAAACGAGCATCTGTGCCGTGAAGCCTGGGCAAAGACGCATATTGGCGATAACATGACCCTTGATCTGTTTGGTGAGCAAAATGAACTGGCAGATGCAATAACAGCTCTGGGAAAACCAGTAGTTATTTACCTGATGAACGGTCGTCCCCTGGCAATAAATGGACTCCTGAAAAAAGTGCCTGCCATTCTTGAAGGATGGTATATGGGTCAGGAGACCGGCAAGGCTGCAGCAGATATAATTTTCGGGGATGTAAATCCGTCAGGCAAGCTGACGATAACTTTCCCGAGGTCGGCGGGACAGTTGCCGATGTATTACAATCACAAGCCCAGCGCCCAGTTTATGGATTACATATCACAGGAGATCACTCCGTTATTTCATTTCGGGTATGGACTCAGTTATACGAAATTCAGATACGGGGCTCTTTGCCTGGATAAAAAGAGTATCAGAAAGGGTGAAACTGCATCGGTATCGGTTGAAGTGACCAATACGGGCAGGATAGCGGGAGATGAGGTTGTGCAGATGTATATCAGGGATATGGTAAGTTCTGTTACGCGGCCGGTTAAAGAGCTGAAGGGATTCAGGCGGATAGCATTAAAGCCTCAGGAGAAGAAGAGGGTTATTTTTAAGGTTGGTTTTGAAGAGCTGGCTTTTCACAACCGGGACATGAAGTATGTTGTTGAGCCCGGCAGATTTGAGATAATGGCAGGAGGGTCATCGAGGGATGAGGATTTGCAGAAGGTGGAGCTTGTGGTCTGGTAAATTTAAAACAGAAAGCCCTTCAGAAAACTGAAGGGCTTTTGTTTTAAAGTCGGCGACTACCTACTCTCCCGCGATTGCAGTACCATCGGCGCTGACGGGCTTAACTTCTCTGTTCGGAATGGGAAGAGGTGGAACCCCGCCGCTATAGTCACCTTAAGGTCATTTCGGATTTCGGATATGCAATTTCGGATTTGTTTCTAAATTCCGCAATCCACAATCCGATTTCCGCAATCAATATTGTTGACATACTGGAGTTAAAGTTAATAAAATCTGACTCAGAAAGTTCACGGGTAATTAGTACTGCTCAGCTTTGACGTCACCGTCTTTACACTTGCAGCCTATCAACGTCGTAGTCTTCAACGACCCTTAAGGGAGATCTCATCTTGA
>CAYWEQ010000070.1:4741-11231 GCA_964457185.1 uncultured Rikenellaceae bacterium | reverse complement strand
CGTCATTATCCTAGGGTATATGCATATATTTATGAATCTGAAGCGAAATCCTCCATTCAGTGTTATTCCTGACATAATCAACAATTTCAGGGATGATCGCTTCGAACCTGCTCCATTCAGGTTGCAGATAAAGCCTGCATTGCTTATTGACCTTACTCCGGAATTTTTCAGCCCACTCAAAATCGCCTTTATCTTCAATAATTACTTTCAGTTCATCAGCAAGAGTGCATATATCACCAGCCGGAGGCATGTTTTTCTTCGGTGAAAGACATATCCAGTCCCATTTGCCTGTGAGGGGATAAGCCCCTGAGGTTTCAATATATGTCGTGATCCTGTTCTTTTTCAATTGAGTGCACAGATAATCGAGGTTCCACATAAGTGGTTCACCTCCGGTTACAACCACAGAATCTGTGCCAGAATCAAGAATATGTTTAACAATGTTATCAGTATCTGACATTGGATGGAGTTCCGGATCCCACGAGGCAGGGGTGTCACACCAGCTGCATCCTATGTCGCAGCCACCAAGACGTATGAAATATGCAGCTTTTCCAGAATGAAATCCTTCTCCCTGTATTGAATAGAATTCTTCAACAAGGGGCAGTTTTCTATCTTCAGATCTCTGAATCGACCTTTTAATCATGTTTTTAACAGAGATAACCTGTATCTGTCGTTATAACGGAAACTACTGCAATAATATTTTATTTTTTGATTTTCAGCAGTTTCAAAAACCTGTCAAGGAAGAATGTATTATCATTTATACCTGAAAACTGCTCAGCGCCCGGACCATATGAAAAGATTGGTACCATGACTGCAGTGTGGCCTTTAGTAGAGAAATTTGTGATGAGTTTACCCTCTTTCAGGTCTTCTCCGGGAATTGTGAGCCCTCCTGTTTCATGATCCGCCGTGACTATTATCAGGGTTTCCCTGTTCTTCTTTGCAAATTCCAGAGCGACTCCTACAGCCTTGTCGAAATCCAAAGTTTCAGCAAGGGTATAATCTATATCATTGTCATGGCAACCCCAGTCGATCATTGAGCCTTCAACCATCAGGAAAAAACCATCTTTATCCTTGCTCAGGGTCGCTATTGCCTTACTGGTCATGGCTTCAAGCGCACCTTTCCTCCCTTCCAGAATTGTCGGCATATGTTCTTTTGCCAGTAAACCTGCAATTTTCGGTGATCCGGAGGCTATTAATTCATCAATCGTATATACCACATCAAATCCCTGTGCCTTCAGATCAACAGTAAGGTCTTTACCGTCTTTCCTGCTGCGGAAATGATTTTCTCCTCCTCCGATGAACAGATCGACTATTCCTTTCAGAAAATCAGTAGCAATATCTTCATAGTTGCCACGACCTGAATTATGAGCAACAAATGATGCCGGAGTTGCATGGGTAATCACACTTGTACTGACGACACCTGTAGCCAGTCCTTTGTTGTGAGCTATCTCTGTAATTGAGGGCACCGCAGTATTATCAGGGGTTACGCCTATCATTCCATTATTTGTCTTGACTCCGCATGCGATTGCCGTTCCGCCTGCACCGGAATCCGTGACATAATTGTCTGCCGAATATGTTATGCTGAATCCTGAAAAAGGGAATTGTCTCATATTGAATGGATATTCGCTGACTGACATGGCTGCAGAGACCTGTGCCACTCCCATTCCGTCACCAATTAACAGTATGATATTTTTGGGATTTTTTGGCTGGCGAGCATAGCTCTCTGTATTAGCAAAAAAAATACCTGCAAGTATCAATATAATAATTAGTAAAAAACTGCTTGATCTTGTTTTCATGATCAGAATAAATTTATTTTAGTAAAACATCATTTAATATAACAAAGAATATACTCATTTAGCCTGATTAATTCATAAACTTCAAAAAAGACAAAAGACAAAAGGTTAAAGACAAAAGGTTCAAAACATTATGAAAAATAATCATAAAAATCAACTTTCAAAAAAAATATTGAAAATGGTTTACAAATGCCTGACTTTTATCTTTTTACTTTTGTCTTTTATCTTCTGCATGAATAATGCAGGTTAGTTGTGCCAAATAACAACAAATATTCCTGTGGGATCCTGATTTTTACCCAGTTTTCCGGAATTATCTTCCAGTTATTGAAAGGCTCGGGATTCAGAATCTTTTTTTCTTCGATAGATTTCAGAATATAATATCTCAGATCCCTGTCAGTTGAAGAGATAAGTCTGGAAGGGAGATCTTCATTTTTTATACCAGCTCCTCTGGTAAGATGTCCTCCTCCTCCGTTGCTACGATACGAATTGACTGCGACCCTGTAGAATTTTTTCAGCTCAAAGGGACGGCCATCGGTGAATGAGATTATATTGATCCTGCTTCCCTCAGGCTTTCTGACATCAACAGTATAATTTATACCGGCACCTGTATCAAAATTATATGAGGCGTTTGCCAGCCATGCTCTGCCATTGTTTATCACAGGTTTCCCGTCCTTATCAAGCCTGTATTTGAGCAGTAAATCATCAGGTCCTTTCATTGTACTGATCCATTCTGAATAGGAATATTCAAGATATTTCCTGATCTCCTCTCCTGTAAGTGACATTGTATAGAGCATATTCTCATACCTGTAAAGCTTGAATATATCTCCTACAGTTACAGGTCCTTTGGCAATCTCAACATCAAAAGACAAAGGAGCGGCAAAAGAGATGTCTGCTCCGGTGATTTCCAGTTGAATTGAATGGATCATATCGGTAAAGGCTGACGGACCGAAATATGAATCACGTGAGGTTATTGTTGCTGATGAGTTCCCTATAACTCTTGTCACATATTCACTGATTATTTTATCATTGGTATCAAATCGTTCAAGGAAAACAGGATCAGGAGGTAATTCATCCACTCTGATTAGCTCTCCTGAGATTGTTTTCTTCTTTTTTCTCATGAATTTTCCTGAAGATAAACTGATATCAGCTCGGGCAATGAATTCGGATCTGCTTCCTCCGTTAAGGATGAGGATCGTGTCTCCCCGTGAATTGACAAATCTCTCATTTGCAGGCCTGTGATCATGTCCGCAAAAAACTATATCAAATCCCTGCACCTTCCATGCGACAGCAGATGCACCGTTTTCATTCATGGAATCTTCCAGCTTGTATTCTTCGTCCAGAGTGTTCCATCCTGAATGAAATAAGCCAACAACCAGGTCAGGTTTCTGCTTAAGTATTTCGGGCATCCAGAGCCTGGCTGTTTCGACCATATCCCTGAATTCAATTCCGGAATACAGTTCCCCGGGAAGCCAGATAGGGATCGCCGGAGTAACGAGCCCCAGCACAGCAACTCTTATTTTTTCTTTTTCCAGAATGACATATGGCTTGAAATAGGGTTGTCCGGTTTTAATATCCACGGCATTGGCTGCCAGAAGCGGGAATCTGTACTCCTTTACCAGTCTGTCATATACTGAATGTCCTGCTTCTATATCATGATTTCCGACCGTGCAGGCATCGTAGCCAAGCCAGTTCATTGCTTCGGATAACAGATGCGGTGATACAGTATCGATGAAGTTATAATAATAGACAGCAGGCTGTCCCTGCAAATTATCACCGTTATCAAGGAGGAAGACATTGTTTTTCCTGTTCCTCAGGTTTTTAATATAACCGGCTGTACCCGCCAGCGACGCATCAAGCTTATTATTCTCAATATAGTCCCACGGAAGGATTACACCATGAAGATCGGTAGTTTCAATTATGCTGATTTTTTTACTGTCAGCCTGCTTGCAAGCTGAAAGTAAAACAGATAACAGGACAATAAATATGATCGCCCCAGTGTATCTGTGATTCATATTTGACTCATTATTAATCATTTATAAGATTATAACCGTCAATTCTGCCTTTTTCGGCCTGAGAGATCCCATACTTCATCCAGTATGGCATTGGTGTTCCCTTCAGGTAATGGTCAAAGAACTGCATCTTCCGAACAGATATGTCTTTCCGGTTAGGTCTTTTTGCAAGATTGTGGGCTTCATCGTTATATGACAGAAGCCATGCAGGTTTTCCAAGCCTTCTCAGGGCAGTAAAGAACTCAATTCCCTGGTACCAGGGAACTGCTCCGTCAGCATCGTTATGCATAATCAAAAGCGGTGTATTGATCTTAGGCATAAAAAATATCGGTGAATTTTCAATAAACTGCAAAGGTTTCTCCCACAGAGTGCCTCCAATCCTGCTCTGACTCTGTTCGTACTGAAACATTCTGCTCATTCCTGATTCCCATCTAATGCCGCCGTATGCGCTTATCATATTGCTTACAGGTGCACCTGAAAATGCACATGCAAAAAGGTCGCTTCGGGTTACAAGCCATGCGATCTGGTAACCACCCCAGCTCTGACCATCAAGGCCCAGCCTGATTCTGTCAATGAATTGAAACCTGTCAAGCAGAGCAGTTGTTCCGCTTACAACAGCATCATAGCAACTTTGACCGGGATATCCGATGCTGTACGGTATGTCAGGGACAAACACCAGGTAACCATTGCTTGCCGCAAATGTCCTGTTGATTATTGAAGCGCTTGGAGCCGGTTGAATATAATTGTAAAGCCCGTCTGAGCTTCGTTCATAGAAATAAACTATCATAGGGTATTTCTTTGAAGGATCAAAGTTCTCCGGCTTGTAAAGGATGCCCTGGAGTCTCGAATTGTCAAATGATGTCCATTCTACCAGTTCAGCTGTAACCCAGTTATAATTCCTTTGCTGGGGATTTGTATCGGATATCTTCCCCGGGCCTTTAAGATTCATATCTCCTATAAAAAGCTCACGGGCATCGGAATATGATTCCTTCTGCCATAAAAGGATATCTGCTTTTTTCGCTTTTGTCAGGTTTCGTGAGAAAGCCGCTTTGTCCATGATCAGCATTACCGGATCAGCAGGTTTCCCCTGTTTCAGCGTAAAAAAGCCGGATTCCTTGTTTTCATAGTTAAAAGCTGACATATACAATATTTCCTTCCTGCTGATGAACTCTGCTTCCGGGTCCAGCTTAAGATACCTGAACCGAATATTGTTGTTCCTTCCGAAGCTATTGGTAAGGTTAACAGGAGCTTCATTTCCTGTAAGGTTGAGGTACCACAGATCATATCTGTCATATACAATCACATGCCTGTTATCGTCAATAAAGCCTGCCATCCCATATGGCCTGGGATCATCAGGAACATCGTTCATCTCATCATAAAGAGGGAATTTTATTGACGATGTGAGGTTCTTCTTCTCCCCTCCCTGTGCAGGCATTGAGAGCCATGCTTTCTGATCAAAATCGTAGATCAGGAAATAGTTGCCTGCCGGTGACAGGTAGACCTGCGCCTTTGTGTTTTCAAGTACCATTTTCCTGGTGCCGTTTTCAACATTAACCAGGTAGTAATCAGTGTAATTGCTGTTATCCCACGATAATGAACGCCTGTATCTCAGATTTGATGTCGCAAGTGCAAAATCGCTGTTACCCTTCTGCATTGTCCGCAGAACGGGTACAAGTGTATCAGCAAGCTGGTACATAACTTCCCTGTCGATGTGAAAGACAGCCTGGTATGAACGTTTCAGCTCCTGGTCGAGCTGTTTTTTCTGCATAGGCTGAAGAACATCGTCATGCCATGACCATATATCAAGCTTGTACTTTTCGTCATCAAGAAGGGTATCCTCAGGTTCTTTTACTGGTTTGCGGGCTGTACCGAAGAATAACCTGGTCCCGTCATCAGAAAAGGAAATGTTTCCATTTTCGCTTACCGACCATTTAACAGGGAGGGATTGATTTAGAGTGTCAACCGCCTTAAATGCTTTTGTTGAAGATTTTGAAAGCCACAAATCAAAGACCTTTGTTTTGGATGTATCGCTTGTATAAAAAAATGATACAAGATTCCCTGAATTATCTGTCGTTAATTTTCTGACAGTCCCTTTTCCTTCAAATATGACAGAAGAGGATTCTTTACGGGGATCAAATACATATACTCTTATACTGTCAATTTTTGTAGTATCCGGCTTATCCTGGAGGAAGCTTATTGATCCGCCATCTCTTGCGACTGCATATTCAGTAATATCTTTGAATCTGTATTCTTTATCCAGCACCGGATTGAAGATTACAAATTCGGTACCTTCAGGCTCCGGAGGTTTTCCATTCTTCTTACCTGCTTTATTTACAGGTTTTAAGGTATCCGCACTAACCGAAGTATCTTTTTTCTCTTCAGTCTTCTTTTCAAGGAGATATGCCATCCAGTATGATTTTTCCTCCGGTAATGCAAATGATTTCACTCTGGGGACATTTATTATCTTACCAGAAGGCAACAGCCTTATTTCAAGACCGTTTTTTGGCATCATATCTTCCTTCAGCTTTTTCTTCCTGGCAGCACGGGTTTCGTTGTATGACGGCAGAACCTGGCAGGTAAAATATTTACTGTCGGGCGAAAATGATGATTTTGTCCCCCTGGCTACAGAATCTTTAGTACCTGTTGCAACATTGTATATATAAAGCCATCCATCTCCCTGCTGCGGATTAA
>CAYWEQ010000070.1:0-4641 GCA_964457185.1 uncultured Rikenellaceae bacterium | reverse complement strand
TCATGCTGTTAAATGGTATATTTGCATAATAAAACCGAATCATGGTTCTTACCGGTCTGGATAAAATACATAATGACTTTCCTTTAAAATTAAAAGGGAAAAGGATCGGAGTTTTATGTCATGCACCAAGCATTACAAGAGATTTTGTTCATATAACAGAGATAATTTCCAGGAGGAATGATTGTAAACTTTCAGCGATTTTTGGACCGCAGCATGGCATTTTCGGTCAGACCCAGGATAATATGATTGAATGGGAAGGCGGTATCCATCCGGTCTTTAAAGTACCGGTTTTCAGTCTTTATGGCAGGAACAGAAAGCCGACACCCGTAATGCTGAATGAGATTGACGTGTTATTGATCGATTTACAGGATGTCGGAGCCAGGCTTTATACATATATCTGGACTGTCAAATTATGCATGGAAGCATGTTCAGAAAAGGGTGTTCCTGTCTGGATACTGGATCGGCCCAACCCTGTAGGAAGACTTCCGTTTGACGGCCCGGTGCTTAAGGAGGAGTATTTCACATTTGTGGGCGGAGCCAAAATACCCCTGTGCCACAGGATGACAATCGGAGAAATGGCACTTTGGCTAAGGGAGAAATATTTTCCTGGCTGTGATTTGAATATTATCGGGATGGAGGGATGGAAAAGGAATTCGTTCTATACTGATACGGGGCTTCCCTGGGTACTGCCCTCTCCAAACATGCCGAAAATCCACACTGCAATAGTCTATCCTGGTATGGTACTGGCTGAGGCTTTGAATATCTCTGAAGGCAGGGGCACGACAATTCCTTTTGAGCTTTTCGGCACACCGTTCCTTAATGCTGAAAAATTGAAAAAGAATCTTGAGAGTCGAAAAATTCCCGGTTGTGCTTTCAGGGTACATCATTTTATCCCGACATTCAACAAGTTTGCAGGTATGAATTGTAACGGTATCCAGATTCATATTACCGATGCAGCTGATTATTATCCTGTTGCCACTGCGCTTGAAATATTTGATGCGATCATTGATAGTGTACCCGGGGAAATGCGCTTTAATCCACCTCCATATGAATATGAGGAGAATCTGATACCCTTCGATATTTTGTCGGGAGATTCAGGAATGAGGATAGCCCTGACAAACCGCACTTCGCTGAAAAAGGAAAAGGAACGATGGAATGCTGAAATTGAGGAGTTCAGAAAGGAATTTACCAGTATTGGTATCTATAAGGAATAAGGACTCAGAAACAACCAGACAGCTCCCGATAGCTATGTAACACTTCAGAATTCAGGTAACAAAAAAGCTAAATTATATTTTCAAATGTATTTGTCAATGGGTGAAAAAGATTCCTCGGCTTTGCCTCGGAATGACAGGTGTACAGGGAAATAATGGGGGAAGAAGCGGCGATTCGCTGCAGTACCTTGGAAAAGGATAAATTGTATTTGCGAATCGCCGCTTCTTCCCCCTACAACGTCAAAATGACATGTCATTCCGAGTGAATCCGACGAAGGAGGATGAATGAGGAATCTCCTTCTGGTATTTGAATTTTATTAATAAAAGATTTGTATAAATGACAGGAAAACGCCAGTAAAAGGGCTGAATTGAACAACAAACTGAGGCAAATCAGGCAATGATAAGCTAACTGGAATTTATTACATAAATTGTAAAGAATTACATTGCAATCGGGACAGCCACAAGCAACAAGGAACCAGGAACTAATTTAAATCATTTATAATAAGATGCAAGTTTGTCAATCAGCTGGCCGGCATATATTGGCTTCAGGATATAGTCGTCAAATCCTGAAGCGATCATGTTTTCCATATCACCCGATATACCATAAGCTGTCTGTGCAACGATTTTTATATTTCGCCCCATTTCCCTGATTTTCTTTGCAGAAGTATAGCCATCCATAACAGGAAGCTGTATATCCATCAGGATAATGTCAATATCCGGGTTGTCTTCAGTCACCCGGATAGCTTCCACTCCATCAACTGCATTAAGAAGATCGGCTCCCGCCCTTTCCAGGATTTTATTCAGATAGAGCCTGCTTGACAGATCATCTTCCACAACCAGTATTTTCCTTCCTTTCAGAGCCAGGATGTCCATATTCACGGATTTTATTCAAAAAGGCCTTCATCCCTCAGCAACAGTAAAATAGCGGAATGAGGCACGACAATGTACTTTTCGTTATTGAATTCAATCTCAATAGCGCTGTTCTGCAAATAGACTGCCTGATCGCCTTCCTTTGGCTGAAGCGGTACATATTTAGGCTCATCTGTTCTGTTCTTCCAGGGCTCGTCTGTATCATTTACTGAAGGAATAGGGTAGCCAGGACCTACTTTCAGCACATAGCCTATCTGGACTTTCTCATTTTCATTGACGCCGGGTGGCAGGTAAAGCCCGCTTTTCGTCTTTGACTGTGGTGTCTTGGGCTTAATAAGAATCCTGTCGCCAATGACGATCAGCTTCTGAAGATCCTTTTCATCCAATAAAACATTCATAACAATCAGCACTTGAAAACAAAATTACCATTTTTTGCACAAAGATTCAGACTGAGGGACAGATTTAATTAATATTGTAATGTTTTCCGTTCCGGAGTTTTCTGAGTTTGAAGTGGACGCTGCTGATACATATAAAACGATAAGAGCTCTTTCCGAAGGCATCTTTAAGGAAAAAGGAAGCAAATTCATTGCCTCTGCCCGGCCTGTGTCACAGGAAACTGAAATAAAGACAATTATCGAGGGAATCCGGAAGGAACATCATGTGGCGAAACATCATTGTTACGCTTATATATTAGGGCAGGACGGTATTACCTGGAGGGCCAATGATGACGGAGAACCTTCAGGAACAGCCGGCAGACCAATCCTGGGACAGATAAGGTCATACGGACTTACAAATGTACTGGTAGTTGTTTCCAGATACTTCGGCGGGACACTTCTGGGCGTAAGCGGATTGATAAATGCATACAAAACAGCGGCCTCGACTGCACTGGCAAATGCAGAGATTATTGACCATGTGATCCATGAATGCTATGAAGTAAAATATCCATATCCTGCCATGAATGACGTAATGAAGATCATCAAGGAGGAGAATATCATACAATCTGAGCACACTTTTGATCTCGAATGCAGGATCATTTTGAATTTCAGGTCATCTGCTAAAGAAAGGATCTTAAACAGGCTGGCCAGAGTCCAGGGGCTTACGTATAAATTCATATCTGTCAGATAACGTGGCTGGGACAGTTAAAGTTTTAAATAAATTATTAACAGATACCCGTGTTGTGGTTATTCTTGAGTAATTTTGGTATCAGACAGTTATTTGCTCTTAAATAGTGCCAATCGAATGAAAAACAGAAGTTTAGTTTCAATAGATGATTTCTCAAAAGAGGAAATAGTAAAGATTCTGGACCGGGCTGAAGATTTTGAAAAGCAACCCATACGGAAACTGCTGGAAGGGAAAGTAATCGCCACTCTGTTTTTTGAGCCTTCGACCAGAACAAGGTTAAGCTTTGAAAGCGCCATAAACAGGCTCGGTGGTAAAATTGTAGGATTTTCTGATTCATCAAGCTCGAGTGTTACCAAGGGTGAAACACTGCACGATACGATCAAAATGGTCAGCAATTACAGCGACCTGATCGTAATAAGACACCCTGTTGAAGGAAGTGCCAGGTTCGCCAGCGAGGTAGCTTCAGTGCCGGTAATAAATGCCGGAGACGGGGCCAATCAGCATCCGACCCAAACAATGCTGGATCTTTATTCAATACGCAAAACCCAGGGAACGCTTGAAAATCTGAACATTTTCATGGTCGGAGACCTTAAATACGGCCGTACAGTACATTCGCTGATGATGGCTATGTCGAGATGGAATGCCACATTCAACTTTATTTCTCCCGAAGAGCTTATGATGCCTGATGAATTCAAGCTGTATCTGGATAACATGGGACTGAAGTATTATGAACACTCCGATTTCTCTGACATATTATCAAAAGCCGATATTATCTACATGACCAGGGTGCAGAAGGAACGATTTTCCGATCCGATGGAGTATGAAAAAGTAAAGAATGTATATGTTCTGAAGAATGCGATGCTCAAAAATACAAAACAAAATATGCGTATACTACACCCGCTCCCGAGGGTAAATGAAATTCATACCGATGTGGATGCCAATCCGAAAGCTTATTATTTTGAACAGGCTCTCAACGGAGTATATACCCGTCAGGCTATTCTTTGTACACTATTAGGGATCAATTAAAAAGAGGTGAACCATGAAAGAACCGAAACAGCTGGTTGTAAGCGCCATTCAGAATGGGACTGTCATTGATCACGTACCTGCGAAACAATTATTTAAAGTAATTCAGATTCTCGGACTGGATCATATTGATAATCAGATAACTTTTGGTACAAACCTTGAAAGCAAGAAGCTGGGCAGGAAAGCCATTATCAAAATATCTGAAAAGTTCTTCAAGGATGATGATATTAACAGGATAGCGCTTGTCGCACCGGATGCCAAACTGAATATTATCAGGGATTATGAGGTTGTGGAGAAAAAGGTGGTTGAGGTTCCCGACACCATCGTTGGCATTGCCAAATGTATGAATCCAAAGTGCATTACAAATTTTGAACAGGTCACTACCAGGTTCAAGGTAGTATCAAAGAAAAATGTT
>CAYWEQ010000069.1:0-11349 GCA_964457185.1 uncultured Rikenellaceae bacterium | reverse complement strand
TTACGGCAAGTATTGTTGATTCTGATGATGTTGGTGACATCGGCTGTCCAGGTTTGTAATACAAAAATAGGGATTATTCCTGAATAGGAATTTATTTAAAATTTATAACATCAGAAATAAATACTATTTTGATTTAACCCATCCCCCTATCCCTTCCCTTAAGACTAACGACCCTTTATAAACATCTTTATCCAAGATTATGAATGACATAACACCAAGACGCCTGTGGCGTCCAATTCTAATATCCATGGTTACATCCATGGTATGCGTGGTTGTTTGTGGTACAACGCCTGAGGCGTTGAAGAAAAAATGAGGAGGAATCTGTTATTCAACCACCTTCCGGGGTTGAACATAATAGCTATATCCTACCCCGGATGTAACCGGGGATATTGGATTTTAAAGTCTCCGGCTTTAAAAAAACTAAAAATATCCCTTGTCAATATATTGCTAATCAATATAATACTAAAATGTATATGTAGATAGTTTAGCCTAAGAAAGAGAATTAATTTATTATTAATGAGTTAATTCCCCTTCTTTTATGATTTAAGGGAAGGATTATTTAATGATATAGCAAGAAAAGTCCTCCTGAAAAATCCTATTAATTTTCTAATTTTGAAGCTAAATGTAGAATAATATGGAGCGTTATATATGTGAGAATGTTTTTGTGCCTTTGAGGTCAAGCCCCTCACACAGATCGGAAATGCTGAGCCAGGTGCTGTTCGGTGAGAAATACCTTGTTCTTGAACAGGTGGGACACTGGATGAAGGTTGAAACAATATTTGATAATTATACCGGATGGATAGACATCAGTCACATTCAGCAGACAGAGGACAACGGCAAAGGGACAGGCCATGTACTGAATAAATCACTTCTATGCTATAAGAACGACAAAACAAAAATGGTACTTGAGGCAGGATGTGAGATATACAATCCTGCATTCAACGAAAAAGAATTTACAATAGGAAAGAATATTTACACGACATCCGCCGATTTCAGCAACAGTCATATTAACACTACTGATTCTTTTGCTGATCTAGCAATTAAGTTCATCAACAGTCCATATATCTGGGGAGGGCGCATTCCTTCCGGTATAGATTGTTCGGGTCTCACGCAGCTTGTCTATAAGATCCGCGGGATTGCAATACCCCGCAACAGCTGGCAGCAGGCAGAAAAAGGCACAGATGTCAGTTTTATTGATGAGGTGATACCCGGTGATCTTGTCTTTTTTGACAATGACCGGGGCAGGATATCGCACGCAGGTATGATCCTGTCGAGAGGGCTGGTGATACATGCATCGGGAAGGGTGAGGATAGACACTATTGATCACCAGGGTATTTACAAGCAGGAGATCAGGGGGTATTCTCACCATTTGAGGACGATAAGAAGAATTGTCTGAAAAAAGGTCCTGGGTTCTCGGTGCTCGGTGCTCGGTACTCGGTTAAAATGATATCCGACCCAGGACCAAAAAAAAGGCTGCTCTTTCGAGTCAGCCTTTTCTTTAAACTATACTAACAACTATTTGGTTGTGCTGTATCCATAATTCTGGACCATCTTGGAGTTGGCATTGAGCTCTACCCTCGGTATCGGGAAAGCATACTTATAACTGCCATAGGTTGGTCCGCCATGGGTTTGCTCGAAGGGGCTGACGAGTGGAATATCACTCCCTGTGCGAGCCAGGTCATCAAATCTGAAACCTTCAAAGCAAAGTTCTTTTCTCCTTTCAAGGAGGATATTGGCTTTGCTGACAGAGGCATATGTGGTGGCATTTCTTGCTGTGGGTATCTGGTTGAGCACTGACAGTGCATTTGCATCGCCCAGCTCAAACAGAGCTTCAGCATAATTCAGTATTACCTCTTCATATCTGAACAGATATACTTCATCAGAGTAATCAATTGACGGGTATTTTCCCATGTTCCGTATTTTCGTGCCTTCAAAACCTAACATCCCATTAATAAATCCTCTCACATCATTTGCCTCAAAAAGGTTACTTAGATTAGCAAGTGTTTGAATATCTCCATATGACGTGCCTCGATAAATATATTGCAGACCGTTTATGTTTGCATTATCAGTGCTGCTGAAAGCAAGCTCAAATACAGAATTTGCCGGACCATCGGTAAGCCACATATTTTTAAAAGAGGCTGCGGGGATGATCTGGTACCTGGCTGAATTAATAACTGCTTCACATGCAGTTTTGGCATCTGCCCAGTCTCCGAAATAGATAGCTACCCTAGCCTGGATGGCATTGACAGCGTATGTGGAAATAGTCTGTTTTGAATTATCATTCAATGTGGCTGACATTAGCGAGAGAGCTGTCGTCAGGTCACTATTGATATTTGATTTAACTTCTGCAACAGTATTTCTTTCGGGAAGCAGATCATCGCTTTTGTATTGTATAACATAGGGTACACCCAGAGTTGCGTCTCCGCCGATAACATGTTGCTGCCCAAATAATTTCAGGAGGTCAAAATGAGCAAGTGCCCTTATGGCATAGGCTTGTCCCCTTATATGATTGATTGCTGCTTCATCTCCGGTTATGTCCTTTGCACCGATAATTATGTTTGCAGAGGCAATAACTGCATAAATCTGGGTCCAGGTACTGGTTGGATAAGCGTCGTTATTACCCAGGTCCATCGAGGCAGCAGTGACAAACCTTCCTGAATTACCGTTTGAAAAGCTGTTATCTGATCTGACCTCACCGTAGATTATGAAGTCACGTCCGTAATAGGTAGATGATGTCATTCTATTAAAGGCACCATAAAGTATCCCCTGTAGGTCTTCTACGGTCCTGATGCTGGTTTCTACAGCTTTAGACTGTGCAAGGGTGGGGTCTAATGATTCTTTAGTGCATGAATAGAGAAATCCCACCAACATAATTGCAAATAATATTATAATCTTTCTCATGTCTTTAGAATTTTAAGTTTAATCCAAATACTACTGATTTTACTGGTGGTGTTGTAAGTCTTGTATAACCATCAGCCCTTACTTCAGGATCGTATTTCAGTTTATCATCTTTCACCCAGGTCCATACATTTGTACCGCGGACAAAAACTAAAATATCGTTAAATCCAATTTTCTTTTCCCATTCAGTCGGGAATGAATAACCCAGAACAAGATCTTTTAATCTTATAAAATCACCATCAAATAAGAACCTTGTTGAAGGTCTTGATGCATTGTTTCCGGTTGTATTATGCACCATTAGAGGTACATCTGTTATATCACCCGGATTCTGCCATCTGTCCATCAGGCTTTGAACACCCTGATAGAAAAGCAAAGTATAAGTTCCTGCATGATGAGTATAGAATGACCAGTCCTCAAACACTTTGTTCCCTCCTGAAAAGAAAAAGTTGGCATCAAAAAAGACTCCTTTAAAATCAGCGTGTGTTCCAAAACCACCTGTGATAGTTGGCAATGCGCTTTTACCCTGGAAGTCAAGAACCAATGCAGGATCATAATAGTTGGTAGTTACTGCTCCATCTTTACTGTTAAGATACCACTGAGGTAATCCGTTATCAGGATTAACGCCCGCATATTTTCTGGTATACCATGCATATATCGGCTGACCGACTGCTACTTTCCTTTGTCCTGCGGTAATTTCAATATCAGCGCCTTCTGCATCCTGGGCCAGGGCAATCACTTCATTGTTAACAGTTGCAAGATTTCCCGATATGCTCCATTTCAGGTTGCTGGTGTTGATAATATCCACATTCAATTCAACTTCAAATCCTTGATTAGCGACAGTACCAATATTCTGGGTAATATCTGAATGGCCTGAAGTTCGCGTGATTGGAACACTCTGAAGAAGGTCATAAGTTTTCTTATAGAAATACCCAAAAGAACCAGTGATCTTGTCGTTCATGAAGCCGAAGTCAGTTCCTACATCGAGAGTATGGTTTTTCTCCCATGTGAGATTGTTATTTCCATACTGGCTGGGATACACTGCACCCTGATTTGCGTAATCAGCGTCATATGACAAAAGGGCCTGGTAATTGTTTAAACCTACACCATTACTTCCGCTTAGTCCATAAGAAAGCCTGAACCTGAGGTTACTGATAAACTCAATACTCTTAAGGAATGCTTCTTCACTTGCATTCCAGGCAACACCTGCAGACCAGAAATTACCAAATCTCAGGTCAGGTGAGAATAATGAAGATCCCTCCCTTCTGAACGTAAAGTCAGCAATATACCTGAGCTTATAGTTATAATTCAACATGCCGAGGTATGAAAGGTTGCTCCAATCGTTGAAGGATGAACTCGCATCAAAATTTGCTCCTGCACTTGAAATATTTGTAAGACCGTCGGTTGAGAAGTTTTCACCATAGCCTGACAGAAAGTTTCTCTTATTCTTCTGGTATTCAATAAGAGCTTTAACTGCGATGTTATGATCGCTAACGCTTATGTTGTAATCTAAGGAGTTCTGGAATACATAGTTAAAGTTTCTTGTAACAGATGCGCTTGCACTACCTTTTTCATCCCTGGAATCACCATGAACCCTGTTCCTGTAATCTTTATAATTTGCCAGGTTATAATCAAGGCTGATAAAAGTCTTGAATTTGAGATTTTTAATTATCTCCCATTCCACAGATGAATTTGTAAGCGCACGTATTAAATCATTTGTTGTAATATCATGCTCAGCCAGGTAAACTGTGTTGAAAAGACTTCCAAGGCCAATGATTTTAAGTGTCCCGTCTGCATTATAAGGACTTAGCCAGGGACTCATGAAGTACTTGGTAAGGTTTGGATTGGCAAAATATGAAGACTGTTCAAGGTATGCATTCTGGAATGTATTTGACACATTCGTGTTTATCGCAAATCTAATCTTATCCGAAAACTTTCTCGAATAACTAAGACTACCTGTGATCCTTTGCAGATCACTGACTATTACAGTAGCTTCAGTTTTATTGTAACCAAGCGATGCATAAAAGGAAGAGACATCATCTCCGCCTGTTGCTGACAGGCTGATATTCGTGACCGGAGCATTCTTATTTTCTACGGCATCGGCCCAGTTGCCTTCAGTACCGTCCCAATTCCGCAAACGGCCACCGTCGAGATTGTTGGTAACCATATAATCATATGCTCCATCCTCATTAAATCCGCCTGTGGTTCCATAAGTATTATAAACTGCCTCAAGATAAAGTTCTCTTCTCTGAGCACCTGTAAGAGGTGTATTTCCCTTTACAGCGTTATTCTGAAATCCTGTAGAAGCGGAAAAATCAAAATTAGTTTTTCCCTGTCTGCCTTTCTTGGTCGTAATGACAATAACGCCGTTGGAACCTCTGGCTCCATATGCTGCAGTTGCAGAAGCATCTTTAAGAACAGTGACACTTTCAATGTCGTTGTTGTTAATTGCAGCCAGGGCACTGAGTGAACTCATTGCAGTGGAACCGGTAAAGTTGTTATTAATCACCGGTGCACCATCAATAATAATTAACGGATCGTTACTACCCGTAATTGAGCCAACACCACGGATACGTATATCCTGTTCTGATCCTGGGGTACCTGAAGAGGTGGAAATTGTGATACCTGCCACCTTCCCCTGCAGGGCCTGATCAACAGTAACCACCGGAACGTTTCTGAGGGCTTCGCCGGATAACTGTACAGTGGAACCGGTCAGTTCATTTTTGCTCCTGACAGCATATCCCATAACAACAACTTCACCCATTGTAAGGATATCAGGTTCCATTACCAAATCCACTACAGTTCTTCCTGTGATATCAACCTCGGTCTTTTTCATACCAACATACGAAAAGACCAGGGTATTTGAGCCCTGAGGAACAACAATGGTAAACTTACCTTCCATATCAGTAAGTACACCGACAGTAGTTCCTTTAACGCTGACTGTCACACCAGGGATTCCCATTTCATCTTCTGAACTGGTGACTTTCCCTGATATCTGCACTGTCTGCGCCATAACAAGAGAACCTGTTATGAGCAACAGTGAGAATAGCAATAAAATTCTTTTCATAAATTAAGAAGTTTAGGTTAATAGTATAAAATCGCGGTGCTAAGATAGATTTTTATTTCAAATGACAAATATCATTATTAACTTTCTTTAAGAAAGTCTTTTCCGTCTGTCTTACTGTCTGTTTGTCTTATCGTCTATTTGCTCTGCTGTTTTACTATCTCATTATCAACGGCTTTCAATATGGTTTGTTCCCCGGTCGGATAGTATATTGACCGAGAACCGAGGAACGAGGACCGAGCAACAAAAAAGGCTGCTCTTTCGAGTCAGCCTTTTTTAATCTTTATCTATTTACTCAAAACAGTATTACCAACCCGGATTCTGCTGATCAGCAAGAGTAGGATTAGCATCAGTTTCAACTCTGGGTATCGGCCAGAGGAATCTATAGTCATCATAAGGTATTGTTGTTACTCCCAGTGCCCCTGTATAAGGTGTCCCAAGTGTAAATGTTGAAGAAGCAGGCAGACCATTTGCCAGTTTTGCCGGTATTCCATTTATGGGGTAATAAGGGCAGAACTGAAGTCTGTGTATATCGGGCCAGCGACGGCCTTCCATTAAGAATTCAATTCTCCTTTCCTTTAAAATGGCTCCCAGAAGAGCAACATTATCGGCGAAACTGGCCGCAGTATATCCCTGAGAAGCAGGATTAGCCAATGATCTGTTTCTCACCATATTAAAATAGGTAAGTGCATTAGCATCAGGAGCACCTGTTGGTGTAGCGTTACGGCAATATGCTTCAGCAAGGTTTAGAAGGACTTCAGCATACCTAATTAAAGGTGAAGCATCTGAATAATTTGTGACATCCTTATATTTATTTGTATACATCCTGCCGGCACTGTTATATACCATATGGATTGTAGGAGTTGTTGTTTCCGATGTAGTGGAACGACGTTCGTCATCAGTCAGCCAGGCAGCATCTCTCCAGATGATCGGACTTATGCACACCAGTATTCTGCGCTTATACTGTGAAGCTAAAGCAGCATTGACGCCAGGATTGTTTGTTCCTGCATTTTCAATTGAAAATATTGATTCCGAATTGGTATAACTATCAAGGAATGTTGTACCCGGATCAGCAGGAAGTGAATAAGATCCTGCATATACACCTCCGGTCAGGAACTTGGATCCCTCTGTTATCACATTTGCCCAGTCGTACATATGAAGATACACCCTGGTTTTAAATGCTGCAGCTGCTTGTTTCGTGGATCTGACCAGACCAGGTTTTCCAGCTCCTCTTTCTGCCCTCGCAGGGAGGTACTGTTCAGCAAGATCGAGATCAGCCAGGACTTTCTGGTAACATTCTGCCACGGTATTTCTACCCTGTTTCACTCCATCGTCCAGAGCAACCTGGTTTGTATAAGCAGTTTCACGGTACGGAACCCCGGGATGTGAAGCATCGGCTGTATGTTTATACGGGCGGGCAAAATGAATTAAAAGCTCAAAATGTGTAATTGCCCTGAGAAGTAATGCTTCTCCTTTATATTGATCCGCAACAGCCTGAGTTATAACATTATTATCTGCTGCCGTCTGTACACCTTTCAGAACAATATTTGTACGGTTTATCAGCCTGTATGAATCACTCCACCACCATACGTTATTCGCTGTTGTGGGATCATAAGTATTTGTATAAGTCAGCTGGTAGAATGTGAAGATATTTACCACATCCTCACCGCGGTTATCTCCCTGCTGTACAAATGCTGCGCCCCAGGGATATCCTCTCAGATTTCCGGCATAGTCGCCCCTCTGGGCTGCCTGGTACATACCCATTACTGATAGATTTACAAGACTTGGTGTTGAAAATGCCGAATTCTCATCAATGGAAGAATAAGGATTAAGGTCTATAATATCTTCGCATGAAGAGATTAGCAGGGCAACAATTAAAACCGGCACCATCAATAGTTTCTTGCCCTGAATTGTATATTTTTTCATATTTTTCATATAATTAAGTATTAATTTTTATAATCCAAGGTTTATTCCGAATGTAATAACCTTTTGCCTGGGAGTTCCATTCAGATCAACTCCGCCGCTTTCCATCTCGGGATCGATACCTGTATATTTTGTCAGCATAAGAATATCCTGTCCCTGGGCAAAGATTCTGAGACTGGTTAATCCGACTTTTTTCACAACCTGGTTTGGCAAAGTATATCCAAGGGTCAAAGTCTGAAGTTTCAGAAAATCCCCTTTTTCAATAAACCTGGTTGTGGCATGACCCGTCAGGTTCACAAACGTAGCACCGGCAAACCATAACCTTGGAGTCCATCCATCGCCTGGAGCATCAACACTTTGCCATCTTCCGAGGATTTCACTTCCATTATTTACGAAGTTCAGGTTTACCAGATCTCTCCTTGTTGAGTTCATAATATAATTGCCTCCTGAGTATCTGAACATTACAGTAAAATCGAATCCTTTGTAATTAACTCTCGAATTAATACCACCATAAAATGTCGGAAGCGATGGACCAAAGATTTTTTTATCAAGAGTTGAAGATAAGGTAGATGAAGTGGTCAGGTCTGTTGGATTTGATGCATCATATACGTAATATGTCGAATTAGGTATATTGCCCTGGATCACAGTACCATCCGCCTTTTGATACAATGGATTGCCATTTGCAGCATTTACTCCGAGGTACTCGTAACCATAAATTGAGCTCATCGATTCACCTTCTCTTATTATGGTATTTTCAGCTGTTATATCCTGCCCTGCCACAAGGGAGATCACCTCATTTCTTGCAAGAGTAAGGTTTGCATCAACCTGCCATGAGAAATCCCCTTTTCTGAATATATATGCTTCACCTGAAAACTCAAAGCCCCAGTTTCTTAACTGTCCGATATTCTTATCTATTGAGTTCCCGGGAACGCCGAGCGAATTGGGAATTGGTGCAGAAAGGATAAGACCATCCTGATCATTCAAATAGTAATCAAATGAGAACTTGTATTTCCCGTCAAAGAACAGGGCGTCAAATCCCACATCGAATTTCTTACTTGTTTCCCACTGAAGCTGGTCGTTACCTATCTGGCTGAATGCAATACCATTATAATCAGCATATTTTGCAGATCCATAAAGCCCGAGATAAGGATAATTGCCAATTGAAGTGTTCCCGACCTGAGCATAAGATGTTCTCACCTTAAGATCTGACAGAATGTTAGTTATACCACTCATAAAAGGTTCTTTTGTAACTGTCCAGCCCAAAGATCCGCCCGGGAAAATCCCCCATTTGTTAGCCTCCGGGAGTGCCGATATACCATCGTACCTCAATGATCCCTGCAGGAAGTATCTTCCTTTGAAGTTATAATTTATACGACCAGCATATGAGATGAATCCATTTTCCGACATTCCACCACCGACTGACATGGTACCGACAGTTCCGGATATAATGTTTTTATTGAAAAACTCATTTGAAAGATCAGTACCAACAGCGTTGAAATTGTTATTTCTTGTAAACTGGGCTTCCTGGACAAGAACAACGGTAAGGTTGTGCGCATCGGCAAATGTGTCAGAGTATGTCAGAATATTCTGCAAGTTCCATCGTAAATTATTACTAAAGTTATTCTGAACACGCCCGTTCACACTTTTACCATCACCATGTGCAGCATTATAGTAAAGGAATCCATCAGTTTTGGAGCCATCAATACCTAACTGTGTTTTAAAGTTAAGTGAAGGTAGAAATTTGATCTGGGCATATAAATTGCCAAGTGTTCTCAGAATCCTCGAGCTAAAGACGTTATGATCAATAACGTATACTATATTTGGCAAATTATCACCAATTGATTCAAGATTATTCCAGCGCCCGACGTAATCGGGATTTGTATCGATGTTATAACCGGTAGAATGATCAGGATTATAAATCGGCACATTGGGGTGTTGCCTTATAGCAGAAAAGATGTTTCCTGAAAGAGCATTCGTTCCGGTATTCAAACCATAGTATTCTGATTGAGTAAGTCCTACCGAAGTACCCATACTAAGCCATTTGGTGACTCTCTGATCAACATTGGCTCTAGCTGTGTACCGCTGCATTTCATTCGGCCGTGTTACACCCTTTTGATCGGAATAACCAAGAGAAAAATAATACGAAGAGCCGGCAGTGGAACCTGAGAGTGAAAGGTTGTGGTCCATCTGGAAGGCTCTTTTTCTCAATACCGCTGTCTGCCAGTCAGTATCAAATGTCTGACCTGGATATGCAGCTCCATCATTGAAAGCTATATCAGCCTGGCCTCTCTGTGATCTTTTCTCGTTATTTATCATAACGAACTCATCAGCATTTAAAAGATCAAATAGTCTGACGGGTGATGCATAACCAAAATAGTTGTTGTAGTTAACGTTCAGTTTTGAAATACCTGCTGCACCACGCTTGGTGGTAATGAGAATTACACCTGCAGATGCTCTTGAGCCATATATGGCTGTTGCAGATCCGTCTTTCAGTATCTCCATTGATTCAATATCGGCTGGATTAATGTCGCCCAATGCATTTGTTGATGCATACCCTCCCAGGTCACCTGTAAGAATGGGTACTCCATCAAGTACAACCAATGGGTAGTTGCCTGATGATATTGATCCGATTCCTCTGATCCTAAGACGCGGAGCTTCTCCAATTACTCCTGTCTGCTGGGTTATTTGTACACCTGCAGAACGACCTGCAAGCTGAGCATCAAAGCTTGGCGTAGCCAGTGAAGCAAGAGCCGCTCCTTTTACGCTGGCAATCGAACCTGTAACCTCAGACTTCCTCTGAACTCCATATCCGACAACTACAACTTCATCCACATTATAAAGATCCTGGACCAGTACAACATCAACAGATGTTCTTCCGGAGATCGGCACTTCCTGTGTGACGAAACCGATAAAGCTGAACAAAAGGGATTGCGCTGAAGCAGGCACCGAAAGGGAGTATTTACCATCTGTACCTGATATAGCACCCATTGTTGTTCCCTTCACAGTAATGTTTACACCGGGAATGGGTAAACCGTCTTCAGAACCGGTTACTGCCCCGGAAATCATCACTGTCTGAGCCATAACAAGAGAACCTGTTATGAGCAACAGTGAGAATAGCCATAAGATTCTTTTCATAAATTAAAAAGTTTAGGTTTATAGTATAAAATCGTGGCGCTAAGATATTTATTTATTTGACATGATAAATATCATAATTAACTTTTTTTAAGAAATTCTTTTCCCCCTATTCTTACTGTCTGTTTGTCTTATCGTCTATTTGCTCTGCTGTTTTACTATCTCATTATCAACAATTTTCATGATATTGTCCTCTTCGTACAAAGCTTTGGCCTCAATTTCAGATCCTTTATTAAGTATCTCATTCACAAATACTTTATCATCAAAACTCACCGCATTTATCCTGACATTTAGAAAAGCCCCTTTTATACATGACCTCAGGGCTAATGCTCCTA
>CAYWEQ010000068.1:0-11386 GCA_964457185.1 uncultured Rikenellaceae bacterium | reverse complement strand
TCTTTCGGCTTCTTCATAATAGCCCAGATCTCAAAAATGAATCCGGCAAGGACAACAATCGGTGCAAGCGTTATCCTCCTGAAGCTGAAAATGTTGTCGCTGAACTGATCAGGACTTTCAGACCTGCCTCCGAGCATAAGCAGAAAGCCGATCACAATGATCCCGAAGCCTATTGCCAGTAGCTTATAATTTTCACGTCCAAGTGCAAAATTCAGTTTTTCCTTTTTTTCATTCTTTGTACCCATATATCAATAGTATAATTTGTCCTCAGAAATGCCAAGATACCTGTTTACGGAGAAATATGTTGAAATAATATTTATCAGGATCCCTGTTATAACAATTAATCCGCCAAGCAGCACCAGCAGTGAAGTGCTTTGAAATGTTACAAGAAGAAAGAATTCTCTCTCAATTAAAAAGAGAAGTCCCATCAGAAGCACCATTGCGATCAGTGCCGACAGAAATCCGTGAAATGCGCTTTGCATTATGAACGGCCGCCGGATAAATGATCTTGTCGCTCCTACCAGCTGCATTGTCCTTATTATAAATCTTCTGGAATAGATTGCCAGTCGAATTGTATTGTTGATAATTGTAAGAGCAATAAGAAAAAGGAAGGCACTGATCACAAGCAGGAAGATGCTTATTTTCCGTACATTTTCATTTATCAGGAACAGGAGTGATTCCTGGTAATAAACCTCCTTCACGAACGGATACTCAAGAATATATTTTTCGATCTTTGCCACGCTGTCGGGAATGGTGTAGTTTGACATAAGGTAAACGTCAATGGATGGCGGCAGGGGATTATCTCCCAGGAAACTTATAAAATCTTCTCCCAGTTCTTCCTTCATTTTTGCTGCAGCTTCATCCTTTGAAATATATTCAGTCGATTTTACATAATACTTGGCATCAAGATCTTTCTGAAGCATCCTGATATCTGCCTCCTTGGCGTCGTCATCAAGCATTACCGAAAATGAAAGGCTCTCACGAAAATAGTCGGACAGCTCCTTGGCATTTATCAGCACAAGCCCCAGTATACCAAGAAGAAACAGCACAAGGGAAACACTCACAACAAGCGTTATATATGAGCTCCTGAGCTTTGTCTTTGATGTTCTGTCCCCGGTTTTCTTCATCTCCTTTCTACTTAACCACGGAGTTACACGGTTTTTTCCCGCCCTCCCGCTTTCCCGCACTCACCCCCTCATTTTTACTCCACCACCGTCATCCACCCGAATTCATCTTCAGCATCGCTGTTCTGAATTGCAATCAGCTTATTATAAAGCTTCATCGTCACGGGACCTGGTTTTCCGTCTTTGCAATATTCATAGATCATATTCATGTCGGGATCGACAATCTTCCCTATCGGGCTGATGATTGCCGCAGTACCGCATGCGCCGGTTTCTGTAAACGACGAAAGCTCTTCAACAGGAACCTGTCGCCTCTCCGTCTTTATGCCAAGGCTCTCAGCAATATCTATCAGGCTCTTGTTTGTTATTGAATTAAGTATTGATTCTGATTTCGGTGTTATGTATGTATTGTCTTTTATTCCGAAGAAATTTGCCGGACCGCACTCGTCAATATATTTTTTCTCCTTTGCATCGAGGAAGATCGTACTTGCAAAACCTTCTGTCCTGGCTTTTACAAGCGCCCGAAGGCTCGCTGCATAATTTCCGCCTACTTTAAAAATACCTGTTCCGAAAGGTGCCGCCCTGTCCACATCCCTGCAAATCATCATATTGACAGGTTTAATTCCCTCTTTGAAATATGGGCCGACGGGGGTCACAAAAACAAGGAAAGTATATTCCGAAGCCGGCTTTACGCCAACTTCAGCTCCGCTTCCATATAACAGAGGTCTGATATATAAACTTGCTCCCGAACCATAAGGGGGGACATATTTCCTGTTCAGCTTTACGACCTGGAATAAAGCTTCCCTGAATAATTCAACAGGAACCGGCGCCATCTTTACTCCGTCTGCCGAAAGGATGAGCCTGTTTGCATTTTCCTCCCACCTGAAGAGCCTTGTTTTTCCATCCTTCCCCATATAGGCCTTCATTCCTTCAAATGCTTCCTGACCGTAATGTAATCCTGTCGCGGCAATGTGAACATCAATGTATTCCGATGATGATACCTCCAGGTCTCCCCACCTGCCGTCCCTGTATTTACACCGTATGTTGTAATCGGTTTTTATATATCCGAAAGGCAGGTTTTTCCAGTCAGGCAATTCCATGATCAAGTCTGTTAAATTACGCGGTAAAAGTACATTTTTAAAGTTTAACCTCAAATTTCCCTACAGATCAGTCAACCTCCGTACGAAGGCTTGCTATCTGATCCTCAACAGATACACTTCTAAGCAGCCTGGCAGTGTTTGTTTTGAATTCATGTTCAATCAGGAGTTTTCTCTGTGTTTCCATCCATTCATTCCTGCCTTGCGGTTTGCCGTATTCCGATTCCTCTCTAAGAAGTTTTTCTGATAACTTAATATAATCGACGCGTCCCAGGTAATCATATTTTGCATCGTGCAGTATATTGTCCGAAAGTGATTCCTGCTTTTCATTGAATGAATTCATGATTATCCTTTTCACTTCTTCAATATTGGCTTTTTCAAAGGCATATCTGGGCAGGATCTCCTCGACAAGCTGGAATGATGCTTCCATTGATTTATCATAATCAGAGAAATAGCCGGTAAAAAGGAATAGTGAAGCAAGTTTTAGATTTACATATTCCTCTTCCGGCAGACTTTCAGCTGTTGAAAGAAGTTCGGTCTGGTTTGTGATGCTCTTAACCTGTGCTGAATTGTGGAAATAAAGATCCGGCGGAGCCTCATCATCAAACAATTTAATTATCAGTTCTTCTATATCCTGGAGTTTCAGCATCTGCACCTTCAGAATAAACATGCGGTTTGGTCTTCCTTCGTCATCCCTCAGCTCGGGTACTATGCCGTTTACAAAATACATATCGAGCTCCCCTTTGTATTTAACAGGCATCTTCCCTCTGTGCTTGCAGATGAAAAAATCCTTTACAAATTCGTATGTAGTTCCGGATATGTTTATCTTCCCTGCTTCTCCTGATGATTCCATCCTGCTGGCGGTATTCACCGTATCACCCCATATATCATATGAAAGCTTTTTATGTCCGACCACCCCGGCGACCACGGTACCCGTGTGGATCCCTATCCTTATATCCCAGTACTTCATTCCCTGTATCTGTGATGCCTCCTTCAGCCTGCTCATGTAGACCTGCATCTCAAGTGCGGCAAGGATCACTTCAACAGGATTGGTGCGGTTCTTCTCGGGAATTCCTCCTGCACACATATAAGCATCACCTATGGTTTTTATCTTTTCGATACCCAGGCCCTCAACGACAGAATCAAAATGAAAAAAGAATTTATCCAGCTCATCAATAAGAACTTCAGGATTCATCTCTTCAGCAATCTTTGTAAATCCCTGGATATCTGAGAATAATACCGTAACAAAATTATACTTGATCTTTGTTGCCTTTCCTTTTTCCATTATCTCGCTGGCTGTGTTCCTGGGCAATACATTGGCAAGGAGATTTTCAGTTTTTTCCTTTTCAATTATCAGATCTTCGGTCCTTTTATTAATGATCTGTTCAAGCATATACTGCGTTCTTGCGAAACGCAGACTTATCTGTGCATATAACGCCCAGAAGATCAGCACAACAGACACAATGTATAATACAATGGCAATAGCTGAAAAATACCAGAGCGGAAGCACTTCGAATTTCAGCAATAACATCTCCCCTCCCAGGTGCTTCAGATCGGTATACCTGACACGCAGTTCGTATTTGCCAGTCGGCAGGTTTGTATACTCCTTATAATTGCCGGCATGCCATTCTCCCCAGTCTGAATCATACCCCTCCAGAATAAAACAATAACTCATGGTATCTCTGGCATCCATCTCAAAAACCAGGTTGTTATACCTGTGGTTAAAAACCATTGGTTCATTCACCGGGTAATATTTCCTTGCCGTATCAGGTATAATTACGGAATCATTGTTGATTATAATGCGGGCCAGGAATGGGTCTTCTTCAAAACGGAATGCCGTACCTTCTGCGGAGACGCCCGCGATCATCAAAAAAAGGACTAAAACAGAATACTTTATATTAAGGTTCCCCGCGAAAACCATACTGACAATTGAAATTATTCTTCCAAATGTAGCACTTAATAAAGACTGCTCAAAAGGAAAGACCAATTTTAAGTATTTTTGCACGCAAAAGTATCCTGAGTGTTATGCAAATCGTTTTTGCCACCAATAATGAAAATAAATTAAGGGAGATCAGGAATATCCTCGGAACAAGTTTCACATTGCTGAGCCTCAGCGATCTGAATATAAATGATGATGTTCCTGAAAATGAACCTGATCTTGAAGGAAATGCGATGCTAAAGGCCCGTCATATTCATAAGATGTTGAATATGAATGTTTTTGCAGATGATACCGGACTTGAAATAGAAGCTCTTGACGGATTGCCCGGAGTCAATTCTGCGCGTTTTGCCGGAGAAGACAAGAACTCCGATTCCAATATTGATAAAGTACTTGAAATGATGGGAGACACGGCAAACAGGAGAGCAAGGTTCAGGAGTGTCATTGCCCTGATCCTGGATGGCAGGGAGTATTTTTTTGACGGGATCGTGAATGGAAGAATAATAACCGAAAAAAGAGGAAGGGAAGGATTCGGTTATGACCCGGTGTTTGTGCCGGAAGGCAGTGACCGGACCTTTGCAGAAATGCCGTTAAATGAGAAAAACAAGATATCGCACCGGGCAAGGGCATTTGAGAAGCTCAGAATTTTCCTTGTTCATTATAATTCCCGGGACAATAAAGAAGTTATTTAACTGTTTAATTCTCTGATGAGGAAATTGCTGATTTTTACATGCCTGGTTCTTATCTTCTCTCATTCTTACGGGCAGACTCCGGTCGGGACATGGACTGACCATCTGGTTTACAGTACTGCCAGGAATATTGCAGCCGGATCGGAAGAGATATATGCCTCGACAGGCTCGTCACTTATCGTTTATAACAGGGAGTATGACGAACTCAGGAAAATGTCGCGTGTAAACGGTCTTACAGAAACCTCAATAAGCACCATTTCATGGTCAGAAGAATATGGGGCTCTCATTATTGCCTATTCAAGCACAAACATTGATATCCTGAAGGATAACCTGATATATAACATCCCCGATATCAGCAGGAAATACATCCCCGGAAAGAAGGATATCAACCGGATAAGGATCAGCGGCAAATATGCATACCTGGCCTGTAGTTTCGGTATAGTCGTCATTGATATCGTCAAGCATGAGATTTACGATACATGGAAACCTGGTAACGGAACTGATAATCCGGAGATCTGGGATATTGCCTTCGGGGAAGGCAAGGTTTATGCTGCTACAGGGGCAGGGGTCTATTCAGCAGATCTTAATAATCCGGGACTTTCATATTTCGGCAACTGGACAATCATCAATTCTTTACCAGAACCAGGCGGGAAATATACGGCTGCAGTATTTTCAGGAAATAAACTATATGTCAACCAGACAGGGAAGTATTTCCCGGGCGATTATATTTATATGATCGGAAGCGGAACTTCCCTTTTATCACAAACAGCAGGAGTATTTAATATTTCTTTTGACAAAGCATCAGACGGGTTTACTGTCGCTTCCGGAAAATCTGTCAGATATTTTCATGATGATGGATCGCCTCCGGCAACCATTTCCTCATATCCATGGGGAATCCCCGGTGCTTCACAGGCAATTGAAGACCAGGGAGATATCTGGATTGCAGACATCAGTTCCGGACTCGTCAAAGGGGAAAACATGACGGATTTCACTGCATTGACAATACCCGGACCTCTGACCAATAATGCAATCAGCATTACAGCATACAACGGGAAAACGATTATTTGCGCCGGCGGGGTCGATGCTTCATGGAACAACCTGACGAGGCCTTTTCAGATCTCCCTTTATGAAAATAATGCCTGGACAAAAATTCAATACAATGATGTTTATGATGCAATGAGAGCTTTTATTGATCCTCTCGACAATAACCATTTTTTTGTTACCTCATGGGGTAGTGGATTGCTGGAATACATGGATAATGAACTGATACACAGGTATAAAGATGACAATTCCCCGTTGCAGACCATTATTCCAGGGGCCCCTTATGTCAGGTTATGCGGAATGGCCATGGACAAAAACAGGAACCTCTGGGTAACAGGTAGCGAGGTGCCGGGAACATTAAAGGCTCTTAAGCCGGATGAAGAAGGCTGGATCGTCAATCCTGCTACAATGGAAGTATATACTGTCGGCGATGTGATCATTACCCGCAGCGGAATAAAATGGACCGTCCTGCCCAGGGGTAACGGCCTGTTCATAATGGATGACAATGATACTCCTGATTATTTCGCTGATGACCTCTATAAGCAGATGTACCTGACCGATCCTGACGGTAAGGTTATCACATACGTCTATTGCGTGACTGAAGATCTTGAAGGCAATATCTGGGTCGGAACTGACCAGGGTCCGCTTATCTATTATAATCCCGACAAGATCTTTGAAGAGGAAATCAAGGCATTCCGCATAAAGATCCCCCGCGATGACGGAACCGGACTTGCTGATTATGTTCTGGGCACTGAATCAATAACATCCATCGCAGTCGATGGTGCGAACAGAAAATGGCTCGGCACAATGAGTTCAGGAGCATACCTCCTTTCTCCCGACGGAACTCAGCGTCTGAAAAACTATAATGAACAGAACAGTCCCATCCTTTCCAATTCAATTTCAAGCGTTGCTGTTGATAATAAAACCGGTGATGTATGGTTCGCCACATCGCTTGGTGTAATATCGGTCAGGGGTGATGCAACTGCCGGCAAAGAAGAATTTTCCGGTGTTTACTCATTTCCCAATCCAGTAAGGGAAGATTTCGTGGGGAATGTTACCGTGACAGGTCTGATGAAAGATACACAGATAAGAATAACCGATATCAGCGGCAACCTGGTCTATGAAACTGTATCCGACGGAGGACAGGCCTCCTGGGATCTGAAGACATATAACGGCCTCCGTGTAGCTACCGGAGTCTATCTGGTCTTTTGCGCCAGTAGTGACGGATCTAAAACGGCTGTGACGAAGATACTGGTGATAAATTAGTTGACCCCCGCCACGCCAGGGCGTGACACCCCCTGAAGGGGGGTGGGGGGTTACTCTGTAATCAAACTCTGTATCCTCTCAATCTGAAGCTGCTTATTCACCTCCCTCAGGCTACGGGCTGTCTTTGTGAAATACTGATGCCCTGAAATGAATTTTACCTGAATTTTATTCCAGTCGTTAAGCGATCCCATTTTGTTCTGAGCTTTCAGCTCCTCGAAAAGAGTGTTGGATACGGGTATGAAATCACTCCTTCCCAGATAATCAAGATCGGAGTCGCATATTATATCTTCAAGAAGATTTGTCGGTTTTGGGGGCAGCTTGGTCGACATTATTATTGAACAGATCTTTTCTATCTGCTCCGGTGAATAGTTATATTTCGGAAGCATCTCCTTTGCTATTATCGTACCGTGGTATTCATGATTGTCATAAGCCACGGTATGTCCCACATCATGAAATAATCCTGCTGTTTTCAGAATAAGGATCTCTTCATCCGAACATCCTTCTCCCCAGCCAATAAGCTCCACCTCAGTCACTACGTCAACTGTATGCTTGACATTATGATAAAACAGGTAATCAGGCAGCTCTTTTTCAAGCATGTCGAGGATTATTTCCTGAATGTCGGTAAACTGAATCAGTCCGAATTTTATTCTGAATGCGTCATTCGGAATGATCCCCTTACCGTCAACAGAAAATTCAGGTTTGAGTCCTTTTACCTTGTACATCTGGAGGTCGCCCTTGTATTTGACAGGAAGCTTGCCAAAATATTCACAGTCAAAGAATTCCTTTACCAGCTCGTACGTCATTACGGATATGATTATCAAGCCGTTTGCAGAAACTGCCTCAACACGGCTGGCAGTATTTACCGTATCGCCTTTGATGTCATAGTTGACTTTCTTCTTCCCTGTTATTGAAGCAGTTACCGGTCCGGTATGAATGCCGATCTTCAGTTCCCATATTCTGTTGCCTGCACCTCTTTTGTTCAACTCATAATTCTCAAGATAATTATTCATCTCGAGGGCAGCCATTACCACATCTATCGGGTTTGTAATATTTTTTACGGGGATACCTCCTGCACACATGAATGTATCGCCGATGGTTTTGATTTTTTCAATCTTGTATCTTGCAACTATCGCATCAAACTCATACAGTATCTCGTCAAGCTCATCCATTACTGCTGAGGAATCCATCCCTTCAACAAGCTTTGAGAAACCATGGATATCTGAGAACAGGACAGTCGCCATGTTGAATTTCAGCGACGTTTCTTTCTTTTCCTTTTCCGGAATCTCCTTGAATCCCTCAGGAGATACTTTTTCGTAAAGAGCCTTTACCTTCTCATTATCCCGGGCAAGCTTTTCATTCAGCTTCTCCAGCTTCTTGATCTGTTCTTCAAGTTCCTGGTTCTGCTTGGCAAGCTTCGCGATCCTTTTTACAAGCTCGTCATTGTTGGTTGCAACCATGTTTAAATTGTTGGTCAGTAAATATAATAATTCCCGTCACACTTATCAACAGACAAAATTATCAAATTGTTGTATTTTTGAACAAAGCCCGATAGTGATGATTGAAAAGACCAGGGGAATAGTTCTGCACCAGTTGAAATATACCGATTCGGGTATCGTTGTCCAGCTGTATACATTGAAATTCGGAAGGCAGTCATTCCTGATAAAAGGTATGAGAAATAAAAAAGCCGGGAAACATAATGCCTTGTTCCAGCCGCTGTTCATCCTTGACCTGGAATTTTATTACAGGGAGTCGAGAAGCATGCAGGTAATAAAGGAATTCTCGGTATCATATTCGCCTGCAGATATCTTCACAAATATCAAAAAGACAAGTGTGGCTATTTTTCTTGGTGAAGTCCTGACATCAGTGCTGAGGGAAGAAACACCCAATAAAGAGCTTTTCGGGTTTATCGGGGATTCAATCATTTACTTTGACGGATGCAGGGAGAATTTTGCGAATTTCCATATTGCCTTCCTTGCAGGACTGAGCAGTTATCTTGGTTTTGAACCTGGTCCGAGGTCACGCCCTGATGATGCATTTTTCGATATGATAAACGGTGTTTTCGTACCTGTACCGCCTCTTCACGGATACTATGCAAGCCGGGAGATCTCAGATATCCTGGCACTCTTTTTTTCATCCTCCTATGATAATTGCAGGAATATAATACTATCGGGCGCTGTCAGGAATGAAGTCCTTGAAGTTCTTGTTAACTATTATTCAATCCATCTTCCGGGACTGAAAAAAATCAGGTCGCTTGAAGTGCTGAAAGAGGTCTTTGAATAGTTCATCCCGAAATTTATATATTTAAAGTCTAATCTATTCCTGAATGCCAGTAATCACAAACATCGTTAACAGGTTTAATAACAATCGTTTAAACCAGATTGAGCATTTCAGGAAATTTCCGGTTGCTATTCAGCAGGCGACATTTGTGCGGTTGCTGAAAATAGCATCTGAGACAGAATGGGGCAGGAAATACGGTTATTCATCAATATCTTCAGTGAAGGAGTATCAGTCCCGTGTACCTGTTCAGACCTATGAAGATCTGATTCCCTATATTGACAGGCTTGGAAAGGGAGAATCAGATCTTTTATGGCCTGGCAGGATAAGTTGGTTCGCAAAATCCTCCGGGACAACCTCTGCAAAAAGCAAGTTCATCCCTATGAGCAAAGAGGCTCTTGAAGATTGCCATTACCGGGCTGGAAAAGATGTCCTTGCCATTTATGCATTTAACAATCCCTCAAGCAGAATTTTTTCCGGTAAAGCTCTTGTTCTTGGCGGAAGTCACAGGATCGATCAGTTCAGCAATAAAGCACTTTGCGGAGATCTCTCCGCCATACTTATCCAGAATGCTCCCTCGTGGGTTGAACTGGTGAGGACACCACGTAAAAGCATCGCACTGGTTGAGGATTTTGAAAAGAAACTCGAACTTATCACCAGGGCAACTGTAAACAAAAATGTTACAAACTTTTCGGGTGTTCCCTCCTGGTTCCTTACTTTAATAAAATACATTCTGTCGTATACCGGCAAATCAAATCTTCTTGATGTCTGGCCAAACCTTGAAGTGTTTTTTCACGGGGGAATAAATTTTACTCCCTACCGCGAATTGTACAAAAAACTGATTCCCGGAGAAAAGATGCAATATATGGAGACATACAATGCATCTGAAGGATTTTTCGGGATACAGGACGATCCCTCGATTCCGGAAATGCTTCTGATGCTCGATTACGGGATCTTTTATGAGTTTGTCCCTGCTGATAAAACCGGTGACAAATATTCTCCGGCCTGTACTATCGGTGAAGTTGAGAAAGAGGTAAATTATGCTGTTGTAATATCAACAAATGGCGGACTATGGCGATACATGATGGGTGATACAATTGAATTTACCTCTCTTCAGCCGTACAGGTTCCATATCACAGGAAGAACAAAGCATTTCATCAATGCATTTGGCGAGGAGGTGATAGTCGAGAATGCTGATAAGGCTCTTGAGGCAGCCTGCAAGTCTACCGATGCAATAATATCAGAATATACTGCCGGACCTGTTTTCATGGATGTCTCTACACGGGGTTCGCATGAATGGTTGATTGAATTTGAGAAAGATCCTTCCGATCTTGACAAGTTTACTGATATACTTGACAGTACCCTTCAGTCGGTCAATTCAGATTATGAGGCAAAACGGTATAAGGACATTAATCTCGTGAAACCGATAGTACGGCCTGTTCCAAAAGGAACATTCCATAACTGGCTTAAATCGAAAAACAAACTTGGAGGACAGAATAAGGTTCCGAGACTATCAAATACAAGGGAGTATATTGAAGATATTTATAAGATAGCAGAAATAACAAGCAATAGAAGTTTGGAGTGAGCTAAAGTTTGAAGTACTTAAAGTTAAAAAAACTTCAGGCACTTCAGGCACTCTAGGCACTCCAAACTTTTTTTATAACTTTATAATTTTAAAACTACAGTTTATGCATATCGCAATTGCAGGAAATATCGGATCGGGCAAGACCACGCTGGCAGGTCTGCTTGCCAAGCAGTACGGATGGACACCTCATTATGAAGATGTTGATGATAATCCTTACCTTAACGATTTTTATGACGATATGCAGCGCTGGTCGTTTAACCTGCAGATCTATTTTCTCAATTCAAGATTCAGCCAGATCCTTGAAATAAGAAAATCGGACAAAACCATCATCCAGGACAGGACAATATATGAAGATGCATATATTTTTGCTCCGAACC
>CAYWEQ010000067.1:0-11612 GCA_964457185.1 uncultured Rikenellaceae bacterium | reverse complement strand
CAGTTTTTATTTGGATTTGAAGGTATGAAATTTATTTCTTGGTGCAAATAGCATTAACAATCATTAAGAAATTTTATTTCGTTTTATAATTTTCTTTACCTCGAAATATGAATTTACATAATTTCACACTAAAGGCACAGGAATCCATGCAGAAGGCTTTCAATATAACTGTTTCAAAAGGACAGATGAAATTTACCTGTATGTGACACATCTGGCTACCAGTAGTTTTCTACTAATTTTGCTGGTAACCGGTTGCCGTTAACCTGTCGCCAGTCGCCGGTCGCCGTTACATCATAGATCTCACGCATTCATCCCGGTCGTCATAGATCTCAAAGACCGTATTGAGATGAAGTGTTTTAAAAACTTCCATCACAGATGGTTCGGGACTGGTAAATTTCAGTGTGCCGTAATTGTTCCTGGCAGCTTTCATTATTGAAAGGAAACAACCGAATCCTGAACTGTCGATATATTGAACTCCCTTAAGATCAATAACAACCTTCCTATTGGCATTTTCAAACAATTTGCTTATTTCACTCCTGATATCATCCGTGATCAGGGCATTGATCTTATCAATAGAAAAAGTTATAATATCTACTTTATCTATATTCTCGATATTTATCATTTATCCCTTCTTTTTAATGTTACTGATAAGATCATCAAGTTCTTTCAACGCCTCTTCAGTATCGTTTCTGAACCTTGATATATAGGATTCATATTTTTCAATTTCATTCCCTTCCCTGGCCTGAAGTTCAAATGTCTTGAGCATCACCGCCAGGTCGTTCATCCCCATTATCGCCACCGATGACTTTGCCTTGTGAGCTAACAATCCCAGGTTGTGATAATCCTTCCTTGTAAAAAGGGAAAGCATCTCATTATGAAATTCAGCGACCTGTTCCCTGAATAATGTGACTATCTCAATAAATATTTCATTATCGCCACCCGAGACCGAATCAAGGTACTCAGTATTAATGTACTTATAATCCATTATTGTTCTAAATCTAAGATCGGTTTAAAGGAGTGCAAAGAATAAAACAAATATAACAATATTTTTTTCTGATGGCGTTAAATATATAACTGATATAACAGTTTTTTTGAAAAAGGGAAATTAGTGCTAATTTTATAGTGCCAAAAAACAATATCATGAAGTATTACCTGCATTCTCTGTGTGTCTTTCTGATACTCAGTTCAACAATACTTAACGCACAATCTGACATTGCTGTGCGCAAAAAGGATTTCAAAAAGGAACGCCAGGGTTTTAAGGAAGCCTGGAAGCATGTTACTTCCGGTGACAGCTATTACACCGTAAAGGGAACATACTACGGAAGTGCATACGATGAATACCTTAAAGCAATAGCCTATAACGGCGTTAATCCTGAGCTGAATTATAAAACCGGTGTTGCGGCTCTTTTTTCTGATAATAAGGAAGAAGCTGCAGGATTTTTCATGAAAGCCCTTGAGCTTGATAATGATCTGACCCCCGATATTCTTCTTATTACAGGAAGGGCCCTCCAGTATGCCGGAAGATTCGATGAGGCAGTTGAAAAGCTTAACGTATACCTGGATTCCCCCGGTAAAAAGCCAAAGCTGAGCATAGCAGCTGCAAAGAAATACCTTGAAGAATGCAGTTCAGCACTTGAAGTGACAAAGGATACCCTCAGGATTGAAATCAAAAATGCCGGATCAAATATCAATTCAAATGCGGATGACTACTCAGAACTGCTATCAGCAGACGGAGAGACAATGTACTTTGCTTCACGCCGCGAATTGTCAAAATCGAGCACAAAATATGACGATTCACGGTTTGATGAGAATATCTATTTTTCTGCAATCAGCAACGGCACATGGAGCTATCCGGTCACTTTAAGCAAAAACCTTGTAACCGATCTGTGTGAAACACCGATTTATCTGTCACCTACAGGTGAAGAGCTGTACATATATGCCGGTTATGAAAACGGTGGGGATATTATGGTCTCGGCCAGGAAAAAGGGTAAATGGCGACCTCCTTCACCTATTCCATTTAAAATCAACACTAAAGGTTCGGAAACTTCATTCACATTTTCTCCGTCAGGCAATGAAATATGGTATGTTACTGATAACGGGAAGGAAGGACTGGGAGGGAAGGATATATATTTCATTAAGAAGCTGAATGACAAAAAATGGACCAAACCGGTTAATGCCGGCCCTATGATAAACAGTGCTTATGATGAGGAATCAGTAAGGTTTTCGGTGAGGGGCGATACTCTCTGGTTTGCATCCAGGGGACATACCACTATTGGCGGCTTTGATATCTTCTACAGTACAAAGGATCAGACGGGTGAGTGGGGTAATGCCGTTAACTTCGGCTACCCGCTAAACACACCCTGGGATGAATTATTCTTTCATCCCGCCCTGGGTAACGACAGCTCCTTTTATTTTGTCTCGAACAGAAGCGAAAGCATGGGAGGATTTGATATTTACAGCGGAAGGATACTGCCGCCTGAACCGGTCATTATCCCGGTTGAACCATCTGAGCCTGATACCATCGTTATAAGGGATACAGTAGTAGTCATAAAGGAGTTAGTACCTGTGCCCGAGCCGGAACCTCCGAAAGAGGAAATATTGTACCTGATAGGCACAATCACAGATTCTGAAACCGGGGATCCCGTGATGGCAAAGATTGACATCATCGATCTTACAACAGACCTTGTTGCAGGCACTACTGCCAGCTCCGATGCTGACGGCACATACCGGATAAAACTCCCTGAAAAGAAATCATATATGGTTGATCTCAGGGCAAGCGGATTCCTTTCGGATATGAAAAGGATCAATATCCCTGCAAACTATGCTGATGCAGTCTATAAGCTTGATGCCACACTTATAAAAGTGAAAGTAGGCAAGAAAGTCGTTCTTAATAACATACTTTTTGAGACCGGTAAATCAATACTTACAACAAGCTCATATACTGAACTTGACAGGCTTGTCGGAATACTTCAGGATAGTCCGCTGATGAAAATAGAGATATCGGGACATACCGACAATACAGGAAGCCTTGATCTGAACAACAGGCTTTCTCAGAACAGGGCACAGGCCGTAGTGGAATACCTGGTCCAGAAAGGTATCGATCGTACGCGCCTTGAATACAGAGGTTATGGACCATCAGAACCAATTGCAGACAATGCAACAGCCGAAGGAAGGAAAATGAACAGAAGAGTTGAATTCAAAATCCTTGAATTCTGACATTAGTCACTCTGATTATTTCTTTTCTTTGCGACCTTTGCGTATTACTTTGCTGTTTAATTTAATATTATCATAATGAAGAATACGGCCTTTACTGATTTTCACATTAAAGCTGGTGCCAAAATGGTGCCTTTTGCAGGCTATAACATGCCTGTGGAATATACCGGCATAAATGACGAACATATTACGGTACGGGAAAAAGCAGGGGTATTCGATGTTTCTCATATGGGTGAGTTCCGGGTTACCGGACCTTCAGCCCTCAGCTTCCTGCAGTATATAACGTCGAACGATGTTTCAGCTTTGTTTGACGCAAAGGTACAGTACTCATGCTTTCCAAACGGTAATGGAGGCATAGTTGACGACCTGCTTGTGTACCGGTTCAATCCTGAAAAATACCTTCTCGTGGTGAATGCTGCAAATATAGACAAAGACTGGAACTGGTGCGTAAGTCATGCTGGTAAGTTTGGACTTAAAACTGGTAAAGACCTGATCAACGCCTCAGATGAAATTGCCCAGCTTGCCATTCAGGGACCTCTGGCCCTGAAGGCAATGCAAAAGCTGACACAAACACCGGTTACCGGCATGGAATATTACACTTTCAGGGAGATTGAATTCGCTGGAATCAAGGATGTCCTGTTCTCCACAACCGGCTATACAGGGGCAGGCGGATGCGAGATATATGTTAAGAATGAAGATGGCCCGGTGCTGTGGAATGCAGTTTTTGAAGCCGGTAAAGAGCTTGGTATCAAACCGGTAGGACTTGGAGCACGTGATACTTTAAGACTGGAAATGGGATTCTGCCTGTACGGGAACGATATAAACGATCAGACGTCACCGATAGAGGCGGGCCTGGGCTGGATCACCAAATTCACTGATTCAAAGAATTTTATTGATAAAGCCCTTCTCCTGAAGCAAAAGGCCGAAGGAGTTGAAAAACGACTTAAGGGATTTGTGATGATCGACCGGGGTATCCCGCGGCAACACTATGAGGTTGTAGACGGAAGCGGAAATACGATCGGAGAAGTCACCTCGGGAACCATGTCCCCGATGTTGAAACAGGGGATAGGGATGGCTTACCTGGCAAAAGGATTCTGGAAACCCGATACTGAAATATTTATACGGATCAGGAATAAAGACCTGAAAGCAAAGGTTGTTGGTATGCCGTTCTATAATAAATAAAGGCATAAAGGCTTTACGGCATTAAGGTTTTACGGCCTTAAAGCCCTATAGCCCTACAGCCCTAAAGCCTTGATTATGGTAAAACGAAAGCTTGAAACCTGTTTTTCGCCGGCACTGTATGAGCCTGAACTGCATGCAGGTTCAATAGTTGTGATTATTGACATACTGCGTGCGACATCAGCCATTTGTACGGCATTTGCCAATGGAGCAGCATCAATAATCCCTGTTGCTGAGGTTGATGAAGCAAGAGAGTACAAGAAACGGGGATACCTGGTAGCTGCCGAACGTGATGGCTATGTGCTTGATTTTGCAGATTTTGGCAATTCACCGTTCAACTTCACCCGCGATAAGGTTGAAGGCAAAACCATAGTTTACAGTACAACCAACGGTACTGGAATAATCGACATGGCAGCATCAGCAAGCGCAATAGTAATAGGATCATTTCTTAATATAAGCGCCCTTGCGGGCTGGCTGATAAAACAGGATAAAGATGTTGTCCTTTTCTGTGCCGGATGGAAAAACAGGTTCAACCTTGAGGACACGATATGTGCCGGTGCAGTTGCTGAACGGCTTATGAAGAGCGGCCTCTATGTGACTATTTGTGATTCTACACTCGCCTCCCTTGATCTTTGGTCGCTGGCTAAAAGTGATCTGACCGGATATATTGAAAAAGCAGCACAACGGACCCGCTTGAGAGATAAAAGACTCGATGACTGTATCGGATTTTGCCTGACAGCTGATTTTACTGACAGGATACCTGTGATAAAAGACGGAATTCTTGTTGATACTAATTGATATAGAAAGATTTAGTGTTAATTAATTAACAGTACCAGCCTCATTTACATTATCTTTACAAACCCTGAATCCGGAATTATTAACTTAAAATCAAAATATAATCATCATGAAAAAACACAATTTTTATGCGGGTCCTTCAATATTGCCTCAGTACACACTTGACAAAAGCATTGAAGGCATAAGGGATTTTGCCGGCTCAGGACTCTCTGTACTTGAGATATCTCATCGCAGCAAGGAATTCATTGCATGCATGAACGACACTATCTCTCTTGTAAAGGAATTGCTGGAAATACCTTCAGGATACCAGGTTATTTTCCTTGGCGGCGGAGCCAGCCTTCAATTTGCTATGGTACCGATGAATCTTATGGAGAAAAAATCAGCTTATCTGGTAACAGGTGAATGGGCAGGCAAGGCATTCAGGGAAGCGAAATTATATGGAGAAGCTGTGGAAGTGGCTTCTTCAAAGGACAAGAATTTCAACTATATCCCTAAAAACTACACCGTTCCGGAAGATGCCGACTATTTTCATGTTACGACAAACAACACAATATTCGGTACCGAAATGAAAAAAGATCCGGAAGTCAAAGTTCCACTGGTGGCAGACATGTCATCTGATATCTTCAGCAGACCTGTTGATGTATCAAAATATTCCATCATCTACGCGGGAGCCCAGAAAAACCTTGCTCCGGCAGGAGTTACATTGATTATTATAAAGGAAGATATCCTTGGGAAAGTGACCCGTCCTGTTCCGACTATCCTGGATTACCGGACACATATCAAGGCAGAATCAATGTTCAACACTCCTCCGGTATTCGCAGTATTTTCAGCCCAACAGACCCTGCAGTGGCTCAAGGATATTGGCGGTGTGAAAGTTATGCAGAAAAAAAACATTGAAAAGGCACAGCTGCTTTATGATGAAATTGACAGGAATAAACTCTTTGTTCCCACTATAAAAGATCCTGAGGATCGCTCAATTATGAACATCTGCTTCGTAATGGCTGAGGAGTATAAGGCGCTTGAACAGCCTTTTGCTGATTTTGCGAAATCAAAGGGACTGGTAGGTATTGCAGGTCACCGTTCAGTCGGAGGATTCAGGGCTTCTACATATAATGCCCTGCCTGTGGAAAGCGTTCAGGCTCTGGTAGATGCTATGAAGGAATTTGAGAAGATAAATTAAAAAAACTACATGAAAATACTAGTTGCAACAGAAAAAGCTTTTTCCCCTGTTGCTGTCAGACAAATCCGTGAGGTGACTGAGGCTGCAGGTTTTAAAATTGAATTACTCGAGAACTATACTGATAATTCGCAACTTATGAATGCAGTTTCTGATGCTGACGCCCTGATTGTACGAAGTGATAAAGTCACGGCTGAAGTATTAAATGCTGCCAGGCAATTAAAGATTGTTGTCCGTGCAGGAGCCGGGTATGATAACCTTGACCTTCAGTCATGTACAGCTCACAACGTTGTGGCAATGAATACCCCTGGCCAGAATGCCAATGCAGTTGCAGAGCTTGTTTTCGAATTAATGCTTTATCAGATAAGAGGCGGATTCAGCGGTAAAACAGGCAGTGAACTAAGGGGTAAAACAATCGGATTACATGCTTTTGGCAACGTGGGGAAATATGTAGCTGATATTGCCCGCGGATTTGGAATGGATATTTATGCATACGATCCTTTTGTCAGCGAAAGAATAATGAAGAACAACAGTGCAAAGCAATGCATCATTATAGATGAGATGTATTCTAAATGTCAGTACATTTCAATCCATATGCCTCTTAATGAAATAACCATGAAATCGGTAGGGTATGAACTGCTTAAGAAGATGCCGCGGAATGGAGTGCTGATCAATACGGCAAGAAAGGAACTGATTGATGAAGAAGGGCTCCTTAAAATCTTTGAGGAACGCAAAGATCTTAGTTATCTGTCTGATATTGAGCCTGATTGCAAAAGCATCTTTGATGAAAAGTACAATAGGAGATTTATTTTTACTGCGAAAAAGATGGGTGCACAGACAGAAGAAGCCAATATCAATGCAGGAGTAGCTGCAGCACGACAGATAGTGGATTATTTCACCAAGGGAATAGAAAAATACAGGTTAAACAAGCAGATATAAATTGCTTATGGCAATTGTAAAACCATTCAGGGGAGTAAGACCTCCCCGCAAGTTCGCTGAAGATCTGGCCTGTCTGCCATATGACGTGATGAACACTGCAGAAGCAAAAGAAATGGCAGGGGGCAAGGAATGTTCTCTGCTCCATATAACAAGGGCTGAAATAGACCTGCCCCCTGACACAGACGTTCATTCTGAAGAGGTCTATAAGAAATCAAGGTACAATTTCGCCCTCTGGAAGAATAACGGATGGCTGGTCCAGGATGAGGATCCTCATTTTTACATTTATGCTCAGACAATGGCCGGACGTACTCAGTATGGTGTTGTGGGTTGTGCTTCCGTCGATGATTACCTTAACGGTAAAATCAGGAAGCATGAGCTTACCAGGCCTGATAAGGAACAGGACAGGATGATCCATATCCGGACGAATAATGCCAATATTGAACCGGTATTTCTCACATATCCTGCTGTAAAAGAGATGGATACGATCGTGAAGAAAATAGTGAAAAAGGAGAAGCCTGAATACGATTTTACTGCGGAGGATGGATTCGGACACCATTTCTGGGTCATACATGATCCTGATCTAAACAATCGTATCGAGGATATTTTTGCCAGAAAAGTGCCTTTTACATATGTTGCCGATGGTCATCACAGAACAGCTGCAGCAGCACTTGTAGGCAAGGAAAAAAGGGAGAAGAATCCGGGATATAAAGGCACCGAGGAGTATAACTACTTCCTTGCAGTCCATTTCCCTGATGATCAGCTGAGAATAATTGATTACAACAGGACACTTAAGGACCTTAACGGATTAACGAGCGCGGAATTCCTGACCAGGCTTGAAAAAGGATTTGAAATAAAAAATAAGGGAACTAGAACCTATAAACCGGGGAAGCTTCATGATTTTTCAATGTATCTTGAAGGTCAGTGGTATAGTCTCACTGCAAAAAAAGGAACCTATGACGATAATGATCCTGTAGGAATGCTGGATGTTACCATCCTTACAAACCAGATTCTGACTCCCATTCTTGACATACAGGATCTCCGGCGATCGAAGCGTATCGATTTCGTGGGAGGTATCCGGGGTATAAAGGAACTGAAAAACAGGGTCGACAGCGGTGAGATGAAAGTGGCATTTGCACTTTATCCGGTTTCCATGAAACAACTCATCACCATAGCTGATTCCGGGAATATTATGCCGCCGAAAACAACCTGGTTCGAACCAAAACTGCGAAGCGGCCTGGTAATACACATGCTCGATTGACAGTGCCTGATATTGCTTCAAATATCATTTCACTCAGGAAGCAGATCCCTGCTTCTGTAAGGCTGGTTGCAGTTTCCAAAACACAGTCTGTAAATGAAATTATTGAAGCCTATAATACCGGGCACAGAATTTTCGGAGAGAACAGGGTACAGGAGCTTCTCTCTAAAAAGGACTTTCTTCCTGCTGATATCGAATGGCACTATATCGGTCATCTTCAAAGCAATAAAGTTAAGTATATTGTACCCTTCATAAGAATGATACAGTCAGTCGATACATTCAGGCTTTTAAGGATAATCAACAATGAAGCCTCTAAAGCCAACAGGATGATTGACTGTTTATTGCAGTTTCACATAGCCGGGGAAGAGACAAAATACGGCTTCAGCATGGATGAAATTGAGCAGATGATGGGATCGGAAGAGTTTCAGCAGCTCAGTCAGATCAGAATATGCGGGGTGATGGGAATGGCAACTTATACAGACAATACTGAACAGATACGGAGTGAATTCAGGAGGCTGTTCAGTTATTTTACCGGCCTGAAAAAGAAGTATTATTCTGACTCTCAGTCGTTTAAGGAGATATCTATGGGAATGTCAGGCGATTTCAGGATTGCAGTGGAGGAGGGGAGCACTATTTTAAGGATTGGAAGTATTATATTTGGTGAGAGAAAATAGTTATTGGTTATTGGTTGTCGGGTAAAAAAAGGAATCAGGAAATGGAAAAACTGGCAGTCAAATATCTTGGGCTCAGCCTGAGAAGTCCTCTTATCGTAAGCAGCAGCAGGCTCACCTCAACACTGGGATACCTAAAGGAAGCAGAAGACAGCGGTGCCGGTGCCGTAGTTCTTAAATCGCTTTTTGAAGAGCAGATAAATCATCACATCAGTACATTACATTCTTCCCCGGGATACCCGGAAGCAGATGATTATATTGCCAATTATCTTAAAGCACATTCCGTTGATGAATATCTTGAACTGATAAGAAAAGCTAAGGAGATACTCAGCATTCCGGTAATCCCGAGCATTAACTGTTTTTCATCAGAAGGATGGACTGGATTTGCAAGAAAAATTGCCGACGCAGGAGCTGATGCACTTGAGATCAATGTTTTCTTCATGCCTACAGACAGGAAGAAAACTTCTGCAGATTCAGAAAAGATCTATCTGGATCTGATTGAAAAGCTCAAAAAGACAGTAAAGATACCGGTAGCAATCAAGATAGGATACCGGTTTTCCAATATACTGTATATGATTGACCAGTTCTACATGAGAAGAGTGGAGGGAGTGGTCATGTTCAACAGATTTTATGAACCGGATATAAATATCGATAAAATTGATATAGTCCCTGCTTCAATATTCAGCACTGAAAGCGAAAGACGACTTGTTCTGAGGTGGATAGCTATGGTCAGCGCACAGGATTTTAAAATTGACATTTCAGCATCCACCGGTGTTCACAGCGGAGCAGATGCTGTCAGATACCTCCTTGCCGGAGCTGATACAGTACAGGTTTGTTCGGTACTGTATGAAAAAGGGATACCGTTTCTGAAAGAAATGAACAAAAAGATTGAGATATGGATGGACAGGAATGGATTCGGATCAATTAATGAATTCAGAGGTAAACTTAACTATCGCAACTATAAAAGGCCGGTGGTCTACGAAAGAACCCAGTTCATGAAGTATTTCTCCTCGGAAGATTAAAAATTGACAGCCCCTTAGTTTATTCACCTCTCCAGTATTGAGATCAGCTCTTCTGTAATAGCATATTTTTCATGTGTATATGAAAAAGGACTATCCCTGACAATCTTTAATATCTCATCTTTTCTTTCCCTGGTGCTGTTATTCACTGACTCTGAAATAACTGTCACACATTCTATTGCAGTGGCATAATCGCTTTTCAGGAAGACCCTTGCAAGATCAGCAAGATAATTGGAATAATCGAGTCCTGATTGCCAGCAGGATGAAACTAACATGCTGATAGTGTTGGATTTCCATGGTTTTCTTATCTCCGCTATCATCTCGGACCTTACCGAATGATCCTTGATATCATTAAAGAATTCTTCAATAATTTTAAGTATTGAACTATCCTCAGATCCGTTATACAATGAAGCAAGGAGACCTATGGCACCCTCAAAAGGCTCCTCGGCACGAAGCAGGATTATTGCCTCAGTGATAGCTGCTTTATTGTTCCTGCTGAGGAGTGTAGTGAACTCCTTAAGCTTTTTATCTGATCTTATCACATCAATAATTTTCCTGCAAAGTTAGAAATACGACAATTACCTGGCACTGTTTTTGAAAAATAAAAATAAAGTACTAATTTAGTCGTGAATTACGTTTAGATAATTAAATACTTAGACTATGAATAGAAAGTACAGAATTAATTCAGGTATTTTGTTTGTATTTATACTGGCCCTGGGTTTTCTTACCTCCTGTAAAGGAGGGAAAAAAGCCCCCGAGGAGGAAATCGCGATTGGTTTACCGCAGGATAATACAGCAATTCTACAGGATATTAAACAGGCAGAAAGGATATTCAATGCACTTCCGTCCCCGCTTGAATCAGCGATGCTTATCAAATCTGCAGGTGCAAAATTTGATGAAGTTCTGCTAAACCCGGTTACAAGCGTCAATACTTATGTGACCAGCAAGGCAATGGCTCTTAACCTGGGAGTCTATACATGCGACCTTAGTTTTGCCAGCCTTTATGAACAAACACAGTTGCTGATTGATTATATGAATGCTGCCAAAAAGATGGCTGACGGACTTGGAATCCTTAAAGCCATTCAACAGGAAGATATTGACAGGCTTGAGGAGAATATAAATAACAGCGAAGTGATCATGGATATAGTATCCCAGACCTTTATGAATTCAAATTCATACCTTGAGGATAACGGACAGCCGGCCACTGCCGCAATGGTACTTGTCGGAGGATGGGTGGAAGGCCTGTATATTTCAACCCAGCTGGTGGATATGAATGATTTTAACGGGAACAAGCTGGTAGGAAGGATCATTGATCAGAAACTGTCTATCGACATACTTCTTAACCTTCTCGATAGCAGCAAGGG
>CAYWEQ010000066.1:9351-11729 GCA_964457185.1 uncultured Rikenellaceae bacterium | reverse complement strand
TGTCAATTTAATTATACAGTCCATATCCCTTATCAATTCAAGGTTAGATATTTCAAACCTCTTGTCTACAAGAAAAGCCCTGTATACGCCTCTGATGTAGATAGTTAATCCTTAATACAGCGAACAGACATTCCCATTGTCTTGACACCAGTATCCAAACTGGCAGAGCCATTATTACTCTGGATGACCATAAAGGATGCACTGCTTGAATTACTCTCTGTGGAACTCCACCAGTAACCAGCTGTTCGCAATGACATAAAATCTCCGGAAGGAAGAGAACCGCCAGGAAGAGATGAAAAGCCGCTTTCGTTGTCAGCTCCGGTATTTGGAGGTAGCCAATGATCAGTATTACTCTCTTTAAGCTTTCCTCCAGCAGCACTCTCTCCTCCAAGGAATGTTATTAATGTTTCAAACTCCTCACTTGAAGGCACATGCCATCCTGCAGGACAAAGTTTACCGGAGTTAACCGCATACCAATTATATAATGCACCGTAGTTAGTTTTATAGGCAATATCATTCTTAAACCAGCAATACGCATCTAATGTATAATCAGCCCAAACTATATTATCACTAACATTAGCTATCTGTGCACCATTCTTAAAACTGGTAGTTTTAAGATTTTCAGCCATCCATGTTTGTGTTCCTATCTGTATGGTTTTATAATCATTCCAGTCAGCATCTGTGATTGTTCCGTAAGTCAGGATTGGATTGAATAATATCGGATTGAATAATACTATCGCAGCACTATCTGAAAAGGTTTTGAATGACAACTCGTTCCCATAAGATGTTCCGGCACTGTTAGCAGCATAAGCTCTCACATAATAGGTTGTATTACCTGATAAACCGTTAAGTTGACTTACAAAGTGATCATTGCCGGTTCCATTCATGGAATGAGAATTTTCTAAAGTCGGATCATTACTGGTACTCCAACATATACCTTTTGATGTTATTGAGTCTCCTCCATTATAACCGATCAATCCCCCTGATACTGCAGAAGTTGAAGTGATTGATGAAATCAGATCGGTACTTACTATAGCTATTTGAACAGGACATGACTCAAAGGTAACCTCATTACCATAACCTGTTCCAAATTTATTGGTAGCATAGGCACGGACATAGTAAAGTGTTGCAGGCATTAATCCATTTAAAGTACTCACAAAGATCCCGGTATCTCCGCTTTCAGTAGTATGATTATTGCTTATTTTTGGTTCACTGGCTGTGTTCCAGCATACTCCTCTGGCCAAAATTGATTCTCCTCCATCATCAATAACATTTCCGCCCGACTTTGCTGTTCTTTGAAGAATATACCAGACTCCATATGTTTCCACAATTGGAAGACTCTCTTCCTCCTTTTCACATGAGAAAATTACTATTACTAAAAGTATGGCAACATAAACAATATTAAATTTTGTAAAATATTTCATTCCCATTCTCTTAGATTAATTAGACTCCTTTGAAAAGAGACTATCAAATTTAGTAAATTGTAATAAAATATTTACACTTTGAGTATGGTGCAATAATCCTCCTGTTGTAAACACCGAAGGTGGAATATGGGCTTTTTCTTTGTTAAGCGCTCCCCAGAGGATCACAAGGAACGCTGTGACGAGTAATTTTCTGTTATTTATTCCGGGTGGCATACCATGAGTTATTGTTCAATATCAAGTTAAAGCCTTAATGTAATTCCTAATCCAGCCGCTATTGAATTTTCTGGCGCTATAGTAAACTTCTGTAAAGTAAGCTCAGCTTTTAGACTTTCTGCTACCTCCGACTGCCCATAAAGGAATGCCAACTACTGTACAAGGAATGCCCACCAACCCTGCAAGGTCTATGACAGCAAAACCAATCAAGGAACCATGAGGGTCTTCCGGCGGACCATGCGGTTTCGCGTTGTTCAGCATAATTACCCCAGTAACAAAGCCTGTTGCCATTACACTGACACCGCTTAATGTTAAAGCCCTCCCTGTATTTCTCAAGGTAACAGCTTTCTCCTTGTACAAATTAAGCTGGTCAATATCTAATGTATCAAGGTCAATTTTCTATGCAATTATGCTACCAGACACTAAACACACAAAAAATATCAAAATGATTCTTCTTAAAGAAAAAGAATTTTGATACATATTCAGCAATTTACTTTCTATCAAATTTACACCTAAAAAAAGTTGAAGTCAATTTTATCTGCACTGAAAATGCAACACTGTTGTCAGAATCTGCTCAATCCAAATGGGCATTATGATTTAATGACTTTCCAGGGACTCAGGATGATAATTATTTTTTTGGATAAACCCTTCCCAAGTATAATGATTCTATCCATGTCTCTAATCAAATCAAGGTTAGATATTTCAAACTCCTTGTCTTGTTAAGTAACCTCAAGAGGATCA
>CAYWEQ010000066.1:0-9251 GCA_964457185.1 uncultured Rikenellaceae bacterium | reverse complement strand
AAGAGGATCAAGAAATTATTCTTCACTTTACAATGTCATAAAATTGAGGCCTGTAAATCATTAACTTACAGGCATTTTTATTTGAAATTGGAAATATATTGGAAACATTGGGATTGTTTTCAGACACAATTATACTTTTTCACTGAATTTGAGTCAGGCCAAAAGCGATTGTGCCTCATCCGTAAATAGTTTAATTGATTTTATGCCGAGCTGATTCAGGAAAATACAATTGACATTATGAGGTAATTTCCAAACCCTGCGATCAAAGCCACTACAAGGATGACCCGCCAACGAGGCGGAAGGAGCTTAATACGCGATAGCACTGAAATATCCTCACTACCAGCAATCCGTTCCTCCTCTTTCTTATATCCCGGAAACATGAGCAGCCCGAGACCCAGAATGAAGACTGCGGGAAATAACATACTTGTCTTTAGGTAATAATATCCCTTATAGATTGCGGTATACCACCCCCAGACCCAGAATCCGCCTCCCAATAACATAAAGAAAAGTCCGCCCAACCTCTGTATCCAGCTAGGTATTGTTATATAACTCATGATTTCAGGTATTGATTTAACCAAAATTACAAAATTCCTGAAAACAGTAAGAAAGTAAAAGCCCCCGAGACTGATTCCGAGGGCTGGCGTAAAGTACAATGGTTAATTAATCTTTGACACAACGGACAGAATATCCAAACTTTTTTAAATCTAAATCTTTATAAATGATACCTTCATGATAAAATGTGCTTACGGAATAAGCATTTAAGTCACTATTATATGAGCTATCGTAAATGGTATCGGAAGCACTCCACCATTCGCCTCTTGTCCAAATAAATCTGAATTCGCCATCGTCATAACGTATACCGCCCGGAAGTGCTGTAAAACCTGTTTCATTAGTCGCTCCTGTATTGGGACTTTTCCAGTGTTTTGTGCCTGTTTCTTTCAATTTCCCGCCGGCAATACTATCACCGCCCAAATAGGTTGACAGAGTTGACCATTCTTCATTATCCGGTAAATGCCAGCCTGAAGGACAAACAAGTCTTGCCGTTATCCAGTTATATAACCGTCCATAAACTAATGCACTGACTGAATTATTCTCATAGGTCCAGCTGCCTCCTCCTGAATCGTAGTTCAGATTCTCTGCCATCCAGACCTGGTTACCGATAGTGACAGTTTTATATTGGCGATTATCGCGTGAATCAATCAATAAGCCTGAATAGCCATTATTTCTTGTTTGAGTTACCAATTCGGTTTTAATACTGTCATGAGGTTCAGTAATAATTACACCTGTTGAGTTAAAATAAAAATCTCCTGTCAGGGATGTTGATTCCCATGGTACCTGTTTATTACCTGATTTTTGAGAAACAATGTTTCTTACATTCTGAAACATCTGAATTACATTAATATCTGGTATCTGAATGCTTTCAAGAATTGCTGAAGTATAAAGACCATTCTTCCCGGCGCCATCAGATGCTGTATTTCCAGGAGCGGTTGCATACGCGATCAAAGTGCCTCGCGGAGCGTTCATAAAAGCCAAACCTTTTCCTGTCGCTGAACGTGTCCAGCTCCTTTCAAATGGATTATTCCGGCAAGCATCCAGAATAATAATATTGATCGTTGTTCCTGATGTTTCCATTAGAGATAATATCCTGTCTGCCCGGATACAATCATATTCAACCTGTTCTTCAGTTTCAAGCATTGCATCAACAGGTATCAAATAATTGTATCCCTTTGCCTGAATACCATGACCAGCGTAATAAAACAGTCCCACGGTATTCCCTTTTAGTTTAAGACCAAAATCGTCAATGGCTTTTTTCATTTGACCAGCATTGAGGTTTTCATAGGGATAAACCGTGAAACCGAGTCTTCTAAGAACCCCAGTCATTGATCTTGCATCGTTCTCGGGATTAGCAAGAATGCCCTCAGTATAGTTGCCGTTGCCTATAACCAATGCAATACGTTTATCCTGCCGGGTGGATTGTTGTGAAGCAGATTGTCCTGATAGCGGAGAGACAATAAATAGGACAAATAATAGTATATAAAGATATTTTAACATAATTAATATATTTAGAAGTCAATCAATTCAAAGTTACGAAAGACTTGGATGCAATTCAATAATAATGTTTGAGTATAATGGTAAGAAGGGTTATCTCCACATGGGAATTCCATGCCAATCTGAGTGGCACTCTGTTTTTTGTTGTTTCCTCCCGTTTTTATGTGTGGTTTAGTGATAAACATTTATTTAAAACCACACCTTTAATTTATACCTTTACTGGTAAACATTAAGCTGACGATTTACAATCCCTGCAACGTGAGAAGAAAAATGAATCTATTATATTTGGAATAACCAAATCATTTAATAACAGATCAATTGACCTGCCCGAGAGTTGAAATGAAAAGAGTACGGCTGCAAAAAATCCTGGATGACATAAGCCCTGTAAAGATTGTTGTGGTGGGTGATTTTTGTCTTGACGCCTATTGGTTTGTTGATGAAACCATGAGCGAAATTTCGATAGAAACCAATCTGACAACCCGCCCTGTGTCAAAACAGCGATACTCCCTGGGAGGAGCTGGCAATGTTGTAAATAACCTGGCAGCCATGGGTATAAAAGATATACGCGCTTTTGGAGTTATCGGTACTGATCCTTTCGGAACAGAAATGGTACGAATCATGAGGAATACAGGCATAAATACAGAGAACCTTCTGATCCAGAGCCACGATTGGGATACTCATACTTATGCCAAGCCGTACATCGATAACCGCGAGCTTAACCGGGTGGATTTCGGGAATTTTAACCGTTTATCAAAAACTACTACCGACAACCTGATTGAAAATCTGATCAGTGTAGTTCACAACGTCGACCTTATAATCATTAACCAGCAGGTGCCATCAGGTATTCATACCGATTATTTCAGGAAACGCCTGGCACAGGTGATTCTTCAGTTCCCTGAAAAGATATTTATCACTGACAGCCGCAATTATAATGACTTTTACCAGGGATCTATCCGTAAGATGAATGATACAGAAGCTCTCAGATTATGCGGCCAGAGCAGGAAACCTGATGAACTGATATCCTGGTCGGAATTGGTATCATCGGCAAAAAAGTTGTATAAACGATATCAGAAACCTGTTTTTATTACTCGAGGCGCAAGAGGTTCTGTTACAATTGATGAGTCAGGTATCTCGGAAATACCCGGATTAATGATTATGTCAAAAGTAGATACTGTTGGAGCAGGTGACAGTTATCTGGCAGGGGCTGCCTCAACTCTCGCTGCAGGATATGGCATGAAGGAAGCTGCACAGATCGGTACCTTTGTCGCCGCTGTTACCATTCAGAAATTATTCCAGACAGGTACTGCGACTCCTGATGAGATACTGGCTATCGGAGATGATCCTGACTTCATTTTTTCTCCGGATCTGGCTGAAGATATTCGATATGCCAGTTATCTTAAAAATACTGAAATCGAGATCATTAACAAGTGGAAAGAGAAACCCGAAGTTAAACATGCCATTTTTGATCATGACGGAACAGTCTCCACACTTCGTGAAGGATGGGAGCTGATTATGACACCGATGATGATAAAGGCGATCCTTGGAGATAAGTATCATGATGCAGATGATTCATTATTCAGGAAAATAAGTATAAGGGTTCATGAGTACATTGATAAAACAACAGGTATTCAGACACTTGTACAGATGCACGGATTGCTTGATCTTATAAGGGAATTTGGCTGTGTTCCCGAGGAAAAGATACTGGATGCATCCGGGTATAAGCAGATCTACAACAGTGAGCTGATGAAGATGGTTAAAGAACGGGAGAAAAAATTTGAAAATGACGAATTATGCCTTGATGATCTTACCATAAAAAATGTGGTTCCTTTTCTCCAGATACTCTTTGATTCTGGCATAAAACTTTACCTGGCCAGTGGCACCGATGTTGAAGATGTTATTGGCGAAGCCCGCATTCTGGGGTATGAGCATCTGTTTGAAGGTGGAATTTACGGAGCTGTCGGAGATGTAAGCAAGGAGGCCAAAAAAAATGTGCTTGACCACCTGCTTGACATAATAGGTGAGTCAGGTTCCAGAAATATTGTCACATTCGGGGACGGCCCGGTTGAAATAAGGGAGACAAACAAAAGAGGAGGAATTACAGTCGGGATTGCCAGCAATGAGCTGAGAAGGTACGGATTAAATGAGCATAAGCGCACAAGGCTCATAAAAGCAGGGGCTGACATTATTATCCCTGATTTTTCTCAATATCCCCGGTTGCTGAAATTATTGAATATTTAAATCTTGTAAATATGCCTTACCCGAAATTTGACAGGGAACAGCTTAATATCAAAAAATTAGCTGAAAGAAATAACAAGGTAAATATTGAAATAAATAATGTCCCGGTTACTCAAAAGCCCTTGAATATTTCAGAAGAGGACCAGATGCTTATAGAAAAGACGGCAAACCGGATAAAGTCAGCAAGGGAGAAAAATCGTTCGGTTATGCTTGCTTTCGGAGCACACACAATTAAAAATGGCATGGGGCCGACTTTGATAGCATTAATGGAAAAAGGCTGGCTGACCCATCTGGCCACCAATGGTGCAGGTATCATCCACGACTGGGAATTCGCTTTTCAGGGAAAATCAAGTGAAGATGTTCGTGAGAATGTTGATAAAGGGCAGTTCGGCATATGGGAGGAAACAGGTTTTTATATCAATCTGGCACTCATTATCGGAGCTTATGAAGGATTAGGGTATGGAGAATCCATCGGTAAAATGATTTTTCAGGAAGGATTAAAAATCCCCGAAATTAAAGAATTGAATGATGTAGCCATAAATAATATCTCTTCTAAACCTGATCTTGCCGCTTCGGCAATTGATCTTTCAGGAGTAATTCAAAAACTCAGACTCAGGGCAGGATTTATGCAGATACCTCATCCTTATAAGAAATATTCGGTTCAGGCTAATGCATTCAGACTGGGCATACCATTCACAGGACATCCGATGATAGGACACGATATTATTTACAGCCATCCTGTTAATAACGGGGCTGCTGTGGGGAGGACTGCACTAATTGATTTTTTGGGCTATGCAAAAAGTGTCAGTAACCTCGATTATGGTGTCTATATGTCCGTAGGATCTGCTGTTATGTCACCGATGATCTTCGAAAAATCACTGGCAATGGCGCAGAATATCAAGATAAGGGAGCATCAGCATATTGATAATCACTATATGCTGATCGTCGACCTGGCAAGGTCACAATGGGACTGGCAGAAAGATGGTGAACCACCTGACGATAGTCCTGAATACTATCTCCGGTTCTGTAAGACATTTCACAGGATGGGAGGTGAAATGCATTACCTGACAGCTGATAACCGCGATTTTTTACTTGCTATTTATCAGAAGCTTAACGAAACATAAACCTTTGATAAATTACTCTGACATGAATAAAGAGGAACTTGAGACACTTAAGAAAGAGTCGGAAAACCATCTTGTAAACGAGTTACTGCCTTTCTGGACAACTCGTTTTGAAGATAAAATCAATGGTGGTTTTATCACTCATTTTGATGAGAAGGGTAACGACTCAGGCGAGGATGAAAAATCATTGATAGCTCAGACCCGTTCACTTTACACAGTCTCTTCAGCTCACCGTGCAGGGTATGGCGAAGGAGAGTATGCCAGGCTGTCCAGGTATGGTGCTGATTTTCTTATTAACAAAATGTGGGATAAAGAGTATGGTGGTTTTTTCTGGATGATGGACCGGAAGGGAAATGTGAAGATTGATAAGAAAGTCATCTATGGACAAAGCTTTGCAATCTATTCGTTGAGTGAATATACGCTGGCAACAGGTGATCCGCGAGGGATCGAATATGCAGAAAAGGTATTTGACCTCATTCAAAAGTATTGCGTCGATTCAATGTACGGCGGTTACCGGGAGATGTTCCACCGCGACTGGACCCTTTGCGGACCCGGAAGCGAGGGGGGTGACAGAAAAACACTCGATGTCCATATGCACCTGATGGAAGCCTTCACAACCCTTTATGAGTGCTCAGGTACAGAAGTGCACAGGCGGAAGTTGCTCGAAGATATTGATCTCCTGATAAACCATTTTATGCACCCGGTATACAGGACCGGCATTCCCCAGTTTTTCAGCGATTGGACAGTAGCTCCACAGATAAAATTCAATATAATCTGGGGATGGGACAGATTTTCCGCGGAGTCAACGAAAAGCAACGCCACCGATAATACATGTTTTGGACATAATGCTGAATTTGCATGGCTGATGACACATGCTCTCAGGATCCTGGGGATCGATCCATACACTTATTCTGATCTGTTCAGGATAATTTTTGATCATACGATAAATAATGGCATTGATTATGAATTCGGAGGTGTATTTGTGGAAGGTCCACATTCAGGAGGAGTTTATGATATGGAAAAAGAGTTCTGGCAGCAGGCCGAAGTTCTCATCGGTATGCTTGACGGTGTGATATTGTTTAGTGATGAAAAATACTGGAACGCTTATAAAAATGTGCATCGTTTTGTTTTTGATAAAATGATCAATAAGGGTGTTGGTGAGTGGTATCCGTTACTTTCGCGACAGGGTAAGCCAATCTGGACCCACATGGGGCATTCATGGAAAATAAACTACCATACAGTCAGATCAATGATTCAAAGTATCCGTCGGCTTGAGTTAATACTCACCGACAGATAGAAAATACAGAAAACAATAACGGTAATGGATTTATCTCTGACAAATCTCGATTGGATAGTTCTGGTCATTACAATTTGCGGAAGTCTTCTTTTTGGACTGTTTATGGCTTATTTGAAAAAGGCGGGACATAACAGTTCAAACTTTTTCCTTGGCGGGAGAAATATTAAATGGCCAATTATAGGAGCTTCAATTTTTGCAACAAATATTGGTGCTGAACACCTGGTGGGTTTGTCAGGCGATGCTTACAGGTATGGCCTCTCGGCCGGTTCCGTCGAACTGACTACTGCAATCACACTGGGATTTGGCTGTGCAATTCTGTTTCCGTATTATATGAAAAATAAAATCTTTACAATACCGGAATTTCTTGAAATACGATATAACAGGCATGCCAGGATCTTCTTTTCCGGATTGATGCTGGTTATCAGTATTATGACCAAATTAGCTTTTACCCTGTTTGCAGGAGCCCTGGTGCTGAACAGCCTCCTTGGATGGAATATTATGACAACCGTTGTTTACATAGGGATTGCCGTAGCGATCTTTACAATGATCGGAGGATTTACAGCCGTAGCATATACTGATGCTATCCAGGTAGTTATAATGATCGGTGGAGCTGCTGTTATGTTATTTTTCGGGCTGGATAAGATTGGCGGATGGGACGGTCTTGCTGCAAAAGTGCCGGAAATGATCTCAATAGGAAAACCTTATGACGATGCAATATATCCGTTCTGGGGCATTCTTGCAACTGCTTTTTATGCCGGGATTTTTTACTGGGGTATTGACCAGGTGAATGTTCAGCGTGTGCTCGCCGCTCCCGATATTAAAGAAGCAAGACGGGGTGCTATGTTCGCGACTCTTCTTAAACTGTCACCTATCTTTCTTTTTGCACTTCCGGGGGTCATTGCATATGCATTGTTCCCCGGTGAACTGGAGGGAGACGCTACAAGACAGACTTTTATTCTTTTGCTTAATAAACTCCTTCCTGCAGGATTGCGCGGACTGCTTTTAGCATCATTGATGGCTGCCCTGGTCACTTCCCTTATTGCTGTACTGAATTCAGTTTCCACACTTGTAGTCCGCGACTTTATCGTTGAGTTCAGTCCCAACTACCCGGAACGGAAACAGGTTACACTTGGCCGGTTTATAATCCTGATCGTGACATTCCTGGGTATTGGAGCTGCCTATCTTGTCTACAGGAATGAAGAGGGTTTATATAAATACCTGCAGACAATTACAGCTTACCTGGTAATCCCTGTATTTCCCGCTATTTTTTTTGGTATTGTCAGCAGGAAAGTAACATTAAAAGGAGCCATGGCTTCGGTCATCTTCGGTATTATCCTCGCCACAATTTTCGTAACAGACCAGTTAATGGGTCCGGATACTGCTAAAGAGATATTCCCTGTTCTTCATCACAAGCTTACATTAAACTTTGGATACCGTGGTCTCTGGGCCGAAATACTGATCACATGCGTATTGTTCGCTGTATCTGCATTCACAGCTAAAACGGCTCCTGATAAACTTGAAAAAACAACAATCAACTACTCCGGGAGGATAAGCAGGTTCGAGGGAATATCAGACTGGAGATTGCACCTGGGCTTACTCGCCATTGTCACTTTGTGTATATATATATGGTTATACTAATTGGAATTGGCACATTAATCCCGGTTTGCTGTACCCATACTCTTAATGTCTGATATTTTGAGGTAAGTACTATTCACTACAATCCGTTGTAAAATAGACATTGGGGCTGTCGGATGCATAGAGTATAAAATCAACCGGAGGGAATGGCTCAGCCCATACACATACTTTATATAGCGAACGCATATAACTTAGGTCCAGCGTTGTTAAGTTAGTGTTTTTGGAAACATCAAGGTTGGTTAATTGGTTATATGCGCAGCCCAAATATCTTAAAGCATTATTATTGATAACATCAAGAGTGGTTAATTGATTTTTATGGCAAGCCAATCTTGTTAAAGCAGTATTATTTGAAACGTTAATAGAGGTTAATTGGTTATCCTGGCAATTTAAACTCGTTAAGGCAGTGTTTCCAGAAACATTAAGAGTGGTCAATTGGTTTTCACCGCAAGACAAGATTAATAAGGCATTGTCACCAGAAACATTAAGAGTGGTTAATTGGCTCCCTTCACATTCAAGCCAGCGCAAGGCAGTGTTATTTGAGACATCCAGGCTGGTTAATTGGTTATAATTGCAGTGTAATTCTATCAGAGCAGAGTTGTTAGAGACATCCAGCGCGGTTAAATGGTTCCCGTTGCATCCCAAATATTTTAAAGCACTATTATAAGAAACATCAAGAGTGGTTAATTGGTTTGCGGTACATTCCAAACGTATCAAGGCAGTGTTGTTTGTGAGATATAGCGATGATAACTGGTTACCATAGCAGATTAACTCTAACAGATCATAATAATTTGAAACATTCAGATTCATTAACTGGTTTGCATAACAATTCAGATATTCCAGCGCTCCAGTATCAGGAACTTTCAGGATGCTTAACTTGTTTTCATAGCAAACCAGTTTTTTCAACAAGGTGTTTT
>CAYWEQ010000065.1:0-11748 GCA_964457185.1 uncultured Rikenellaceae bacterium | reverse complement strand
CATTCTGGTCAAAATTCCCGTTATTGCCATCCTGACGGCTGTTGTTATTATTACCGTTATTGCCGCTGTTGCCGTTGTTGCCGTTGTTGTTTATATTTCCCTCTCCCCTGTTACTGCCGGCATTTGGATTTCTTCTTAATTCACTATTCTGGGCATTGTTATTTGAGATGCGGTTGTTATTATTGTCAACTCCGCTGCGTGATCCCGGAGCATTGGTTCCGACGCGCCTTGAACTTACGCCTGAATTTGACCTGTTATATTCTGAAGAACCCTTTCGGTCAGGATATTCTCGTGATGAATACCTTGGCGGATTGTTATAGTAGTAGTTGTTATAGGTGTGATAAACCGGCCTGTAGTCATTGTACCAGCGGTCATTTCCGTGCCATCCCCAGTAATTGGGTCTCCATCTGTTACTTACGTTTATATTGATTATCACCGGGGAGTACCAGCTGTAGTAGTAAGGATCGTAATCCATGTACCAGCTGCTTCCGTAGTAAGGATCGTACCATCCGTAACTGTACACGGGATACCTGTATGAGTAACCGAAACCGAATCCGAAGCTTCCGCCTCCATAGATGCTTACGCCCCAGGAGAAGGGACGGTAGTTATAATAGTAGGTTTCGGTAAACACAGGAGAGTAATAGTCGAAAGCCGCATAAGACCTGTGAAACCTGTTTATCCGGGATGCGAAGTAATAATCATAATCATCATAATAATAATTATTTATTACAAGTCCGGTGTTATCATTTCTAAAGCCATCATCAGCAAACTGAGCTGCCATCGGTGATCCCGCCAGCAGCAGGGCTGATATTATTCCGATGTAAAATTTTGCTTTCATGTTGAACCTCCTGTTTATTTTTTAATTTTACGCTGTCTTTTACTATTCAAATATAATAAATCAAATAGTGTACCAAAATAATGGCGAAGTTTTTAACAAACAGGGATGAGAATTATGCACAGTGGTATAATGATCTGGTAATCAAGGCGGAACTGGCTGAAAATTCAGCGGTGAGAGGATGCATGGTCATTAAGCCAAACGGATACGCGATATGGGAAAAAATCCAGTTCGAGCTTGATAAAATGTTCAAGGCCACCGGTCATGTAAATGCCTATTTCCCTATTTTCATTCCAAAATCATTCTTCAGCAGGGAAGCAAAGCATGTTGAGGGATTCGCAAAGGAGTGTGCCGTTGTAACTCATTACCGTCTTAAGAATGATGAAAACGGGAAGGGCATCGTTGTTGATCCGTCAGCAAAGCTTGAAGAGGAGCTGATTATACGTCCAACATCCGAAACAATAATATGGAATTCATACAAGAACTGGATACAGTCTTACAGGGATCTTCCTATTCTTATAAACCAGTGGGCCAATGTGGTAAGGTGGGAAATGAGAACAAGGCTCTTTCTCAGAACTACTGAATTTCTCTGGCAGGAGGGACATACTGCCCATGCCACGCGTGAAGAAGCAGTTGAGGAAACTGAAAGAATGATAAATGTATATGCCGACTTTGCGGAAAACTTCATGGCTCTTCCTGTGATCAAGGGATATAAATCTGAGAATGAACGTTTTGCTGGCGCACTTGAAACGTATGCGATAGAAGCCATTATGCAGGACGGCAAGGCTCTCCAGGCAGGTACCAGCCATTTCCTGGGACAAAATTTTGCAAAAGCATTCGATGTACAGTTCACAGATAAAAACGGGAAACTTGATTATGTATGGGCCACATCGTGGGGTTTGTCAACCAGGGTGATAGGAGCTCTTATAATGGCTCATTCTGATAACCACGGGCTTGTACTCCCTCCCAGGCTGGCTCCGATACAGGTAGTGATCGTACCAGTCTTCAAAAATGCTGAACAGCTGGGCAGAATTTCCGAAACGGTTCATAAAATAATTAAGGATCTCAGCGCGAAGGGCATCTCAGTCAAATATGATGACCGCGACACAAATACGCCCGGATGGAAATATGCTGATTATGAGCTGAAAGGCGTGCCGGTACGTCTTGCAATAGGGCCCCGCGATATTGAGCACGGTACTATAGAAATAGCCCGAAGGGATACACTTGAAAAAAAGAGCCTGCCGGTGAATGATATTACGGACCATATACTTAAACTCCTGGAGGAGATCCAGTCTAATATTTTCAAAAAAGCAGAAGAATTCAAAAAGGCTAATACATTCTATGTTGATAAATGGGATGAATTCGTGAATATCCTTGATAACCAGGGAGGGTTTATCCTGGCCCACTGGGATGGAACAGCCGAAACTGAAGAGAAGATCAAGAATGAGACGAAGGCAACAATAAGGTGCATCCCGTTTGATTCGCCGGAAGAGGACGGTAAATGCATCCGGTCAGGCAGACCCTCCAGGAGAAGGGTTCTTTTTGCGAGGTCATATTAAAGGCAAAGCATGATATCAGGATATCCCGGGGATTTATTTTCTTGTGTAATTTTAGTAAATTAGACGTTTTAAACAGATACCACATGTCCGATCTCAACGAAAAGAAACTGACAATCATTACTACTCTGAAAGAGAAATCTGTTCTTAAACAAAGGGTTTATGACAATACCTTTGAGGCATTTGCCATGGTGAAAGAGATACTGAAATCCTTTGCAAAGGAGGCAAATACGAGCCTGGGTAGTATAGATCCAAGGATCAAGCTTGAATATACCGACAGGAGCAATTTTGACGCGCAGCTCAAAGTGGCCGGAGATATTCTGTTTTTCAGCATGCATTCAAATATCTTTCAGTTCGACAGGGAACACCCGGCATGGAAAACTGCTTATATACAAAAGAATAAATTCAATGCATATTCAGGAATAATTAATATTTACAACTTCCTCTTTGATTCATTCAAGTATTCCAGGCAGGACGACCTGGGATATCTGATAGCCAGGATATTCATCAACCATGAAAATCAATATCTGGTTGAAGGCAAAAGGCAGATGGGAATGCTTTTCACCAATTACGGCAATGAGGCAATAAGCAAGCAGTCGCTGAACCTTATAATTTCGACAGCAGTACAGTATGCATTGGAATTTGATCTTCTTGTTCCTCCATATGATACTGTTAAGATTGCCACAGTCGGTCAGGCAGAAGCAAAGATCCAGCATTCAAGGGTAATAACGGGGAAGCGCCTTGGATTCCAGTTCAATTCAGATGATGTTCTTGGAAAAAATTCCCATAAAACCTGATGTTGCGGTTAAATGAAAAATACAGAAGATCCGTCGGGCCTTTTTTTTTACTGGCATTTCTGTGTTTTAACAGCAATATCCTGTCACAAGTTCCCACCGGTTACGATACTCTCAATCTGATAAATCCCGACGAATCAGCCGATCCGAGGGAGATCAGACCTTTCTTCATTTCCGATATTAATCTTATGATCCCTGATATTCCGCTGCCTTCAGGTATAATAAGCAGCGATAAAGCACCCCTGTTTTACGACTCACTGAAAGCTAAAGCATCCAGGAAGCTGATAACCAAAAAGTTGTATGATATTCTCATCGTGTCACACGAACCATCCTCAAGAAAGGAGATATCGGGATCGAGCGAAGCCAGTTATAAGATATTCTCAGGCAGGAAAATACGTAATATTGAGGTTCGAAGGCTTGGCGTCTTCGGGTCCAGCATCACTATGCCTCTCTCATCCAGTCCTGATAAGATTGAGAAATTGTTAAACGCAACTCATGTTAATACCAATGAACATATTATCCGTAAAAATCTTCTGTTCTCCGAAGGGGATACTCTTTCTCCCCTGATCCTTAGCGATAACGAAAGGATCCTGAGACAATTGCCATATATTGATGATTCGCGGATCATTGTCATTCCCGTCTCTGATGAAGATGTTGATATAGTGGTGGTGACAAAAGATATTTACTCACTTGGCGCCTCCTTCAAATACAGCAGTATTACGAAAGGATCTGTATCACTTTTCGAAAAAAATATCTTCGGCATGGGTCATGAATTCAGAATCAACATGCCATATGATTCTGACCTGCCTGATTCACCGGGCTTTGGCGTGGAATATAATATTGATAATATAGCCAGATCATTTACCAATATCGGCCTTTATTATTTTGACGGTCTTGGCAAAAAGACCTATGGAATCAATCTCGATCGCAGACTAGTGAGCTCAACAACCAGGTATGCCTTCGGTATTTCAATCAGGAAGATGTACACAACAGAGGACCTTGATACTCTCCCTGAGCCTGTACCACTGAAATATAATCTCCAGGATTACTGGTTTTCACGTTCTTTCCTGCTGAATAAAGAATCCGTTTCAAGGTTGATCCTGGGTGCCAGGTTTACCAACAATGACGTATGGAATCACCCTTTTATACTGCCTGAATCGTACCATCAGCTGCAGAAATACAGGATGTACCTTGTTTCGGCTGCTTTTACCTTCCAGAAATACTATAAGACCAATCTTATTTACGGATATGGTCGTACAGAGGATATTCCCTATGGCGGATTAATAAATTTAATTGCAGGAAAAGAGTATAGTGAATTTAAGCAGAGGATTTATGCAGGTGCAGAAATCTCGCTTGGGCAATCTATAAAAAGTATCGGCTATTTCTATGCTTCTGCCGGCATTTCGACTTTTTTCAATGACGACCATACTGAGCAGGGTCTGTTTTTGTTGAGAACAAGCTTCATTTCAAACCTTTCTTACCTCGGAAGATACAGGATAAGGAACTTTATTAAAGCGGATTATACCAGGGGATTTGACAGATATTATGATGAAAATCTTACATTTACCCGTGAAGACGGCTTCACCGGATTCAGGAATGACTCGGTCGGCGGAAGACAAAGGCTTGCAGTTAACCTTGAATCTGTACTTTTCAGCCCGGTCAATTTCTATGGTTTCAGGTTTGCATTCTTTGGGTTTGCAGACCTTGGGTTTTTATTCGGAACAAATGAATTCGTTCAGCAGGGAGAGGTATTGTCCAGCATCGGCCTGGGAATAAGGATCCGGAATGATAATTTTGTTTTCAATACACTTCAGGTCAGGCTGGGTTATTTTCCGAACCTGCCGGATTATTCCCGGGTAAATTATATCCTTGTCTCAGGAGAACAGCTGCTTAAGCCGGATATTTTCGATCCCGGACCTCCGTCATTGTTGCCATATGAATAACGTTCATAAAAACCATTATGCTCAGCGATTTCCTTAATTTTATTGAAGAAAACCGGATGATCAGAAAAGGTGATCGGGTGCTGCTGGCTGTAAGCGGAGGTATTGACTCGATGGTAATGGCAGATCTGTTTACGAGGACCTTTTTTGAAACCGGAATCGCTCATTGTAACTTTTGCCTGCGCGGAAAGGAGGCTGATAAGGATGAAGAACTGGTAAGAAAATTTGCCGCAGATAATCATATTCCTTTTTTTTCAAAACGGTTCGATACAAAAGGATATGCAGCCAGAAAAGGAATTTCAGTCCAGATGGCTGCCAGAGATTTGAGATACAGGTGGTTCGAAGAAATAAGGAAGAAGAAAGGATTTAAAATAACCGCTGTTGGCCATAATCTCAATGATAATATTGAAACTCTCCTGATAAACCTGACCAGGGGAACTGGAATAACGGGTCTTACAGGAATGAGACCTGCCGGCAACAATATCATCAGACCATTGCTTTTCGCAACAAGAGACAGAATTGAAGCCTATTGCAGGAAATACAGGATAAAGTACCGTGAAGATAAATCCAATGCAGAAACAAAGTACACCAGGAACAGGATCAGGCATCAGGTTCTGCCTGTGCTAAAGGAGATCAATCCTTCAATTGAGTTTACCCTTAATGAAACGGCAGAAAGACTCAGCGGTATAAATGAAATTGCAGCCTGTTTTACAGACAAGCTGAAACACTTGCTCCTCACTGAAAGAGATGGTAATATTATTCTTGATATCAATCTGCTGCGGCCATACATGGAGAATAAAAGTATCCTCTATGAACTTACAAAACCATACGGAATTACAGGTTCATTGTTGAAAGATCTGAGAAATATAATTGAAGGGAGAAGCGGAGGACGGGTATTTACAGATACGCACAGGATCATTAAGAACAGGAATGACCTGATCATTTCTGGCAGGGAAGGACAGGACAACTTATATTATGCAGTGAATACTGTTGCTGAGCTCAGAAAAGTATCGTTCATCAAATCTGTAAGAAGTGTAAGAATTACACGTAATTTCCTTATCCCTTCAGATCCTGAAACAGCATGCCTGGACCATGATAAAGTTACGTTTCCGCTGATAATAAGAAAGTGGCAGCCGGGTGACAGTTTTTATCCGTTGGGTATGAAACGCAGGAAGAAGCTCAGCGATTATTTTACAGACCGCAAGTATTCTATACCTGAAAAGGAAAAAGTCTTGATCCTTGAATCGGACGGAAAAATTACATGGATCATAGGTGAAAGAATAGACAACAGGTTCAGTATAACTGAGGGTACAGGGAAAGCGCTGGTAATAAAGGTTTCAGGCGTCAGGCGCCCCGCCTCCGGCAAACCTTCGGCGGGCTAAGCAGGCGTCAGGCGGCCGGTGATTCCCCTGTCGATCATCAGAAGGTCGGCTATAGCAATTGCAGTAACTGCTTCAACTATAACGGGCATCCGCAAGGCGATGCATGTATCGTGCCGGCCGGCGACTTTCAGGATCTGCATCTCCCTGCTTTTGAAATTGAATGTTCTCTGCCCGGCACCGGTAGATGAGGTGGGTTTTACAACAACCCTGAATATTATATCATTGCCATTTGTGATGCCTCCGTTTATACCGCCTGCATTGTTTGTTGCCGTCTTTCCTGCTTCATTTATAAACGGATCATTATGTTCAGATCCTTTCATAGCTGCCGACGCGAATCCGCTGCCAAATTCAATGCCCTTGACTGCAGGTATTGAGAATACCAGGTGGCTGACAGCTGATTCAAATGAGTAAAAGAATGGTTCTCCAATTGCCGGCGGAGGGTTTTTGACAGTGCATTCAATAATTCCTCCGATCGTGTCATTTTCAGCGATTGCCTTGTTCACGGCGCTCGAAATATCCTCAGAGCCTCCTGCCGATACAAGTTTAGCTGTTATCTCCGATGTGCTGCACAATTTTCTGGCGATGACACCCGCAATCACCAGGCCCCAGGTGATCCTGCCCGAGAAATGCCCGCTTCCCCGATAATCAGCAAATCCTGAGTATTTCATTCTTGCTGTAAGATCGGCATGCCCCGGACGGGGAACATCTACGAAATCATTGTATGCCGATGAATCGGTGTCTTTATTTCTCGTTATAATGGTTACAGGTGTTCCCGTAGAGTGTCCGTTGAAAACACCGCTGAGGATTTCAGGCATATCGGGCTCCCTGCGCTTCGTGGTGCCTGTGCTGCCGCCCTGCCGTTTTTGCAGGTCCGGTATGAAATCTTCAGGTTTGATTGCCAGTCCGGGAGGGCAACCGTCAATTGTCACTCCTATTGCAGGACCGTGCGATTCACCAAATACTGATACTCTGAATACAATCCCAAAAGAATTCATAACTTTCTTATTAATCTGTTTTATTCTGCCTGTAAAATTCAATAGTCTCTTCTATTGTTATTCTTTTCACAATGCCTTTTCCAATACTTTCGAGGAAGACAAAATGGATATCTGTCCCTGATCTCTTTTTATCATGAGCAACAAGCTCCTCCATTTTACTTACAGGGATACGGTAATCCTCCAGCAGATTATATTTTTCCAGGAGGCTTATAATTCTCATGCTCACGTCATTGCTCAAATATCCCTTTGCCTGTGAAAAGAGGGTTGCAAGTTTTAACCCTGCTGCAACGGCAAATCCGTGTTTTACGGATTCCTGAAGCTCTATTGCATGTCCGAATGTATGTCCTAAATTCAATATTCTTCTTATACCGCTCTCCTTTTCATCCTCAGATACTACTGATCCTTTGAACCTGACTGCCCGTGCTACAAGCTCAGTAAGGATCTCATTATCTCTCGAAATTATCCCGTGATATTTATTTTCAAGCGACTCAATAATGGATGAGTCCCCTATCAAGCCTGTTTTTATCAGCTCGGCCAGTCCTGAAAGGTACTCCTTATCAGGCAGCGTCTTCAGCATCGAAGTGTCACATATCACGAATTCAGGTTGCCTGAAACTCCCTATCACATTTTTAATTTTGCCGAGATTAACACCGTTCTTGCCTCCCGTACTTGCATCAACCTGGGAGAGAAGGCTTGTCGAGACGTATCCGCATCGTATTCCCCTCATAAATACCGAGGCAAGAAATCCTGCAATGTCACAGACAACTCCTCCGCCTACAGCCAGAATAAAACCTGACCGACCGATACCTGTTTTAAGAATTTCCTCTGACAGCTTTTCAATTACCTGCAGGTTTTTGCTCTTCTCCCCCGGACTGATTTTCAGAACCGGGAATCCCGGGAACTCTCCGCCATACAACTCAAAGACATTGTCATCGGTAACTATCACAACATCTTCTCCCGGAACAAGCTGCAAGGCGCTCTTCCATTCTGCACCGACCAGTATTTCCGATACGGCGCCTGAAGTATTTATGACTATTCTTTCCAAATGGTCAAGTATAAAGCAGGTTAAAGCTATAAAATCCCTTTTAATAATAAGGGTGTATGACCGGATTTGAGATAATAATTATTGCCAGGTTATTCCAATCATTGTACAAAGATAAAAATCCTTAACTTTCATGCCCCATGAAAAGCCTGTTACCGTGACTTTAAAGGAGAGATACAGAAGGACCATTGAATATTTCACTGTCGCCATGCCTGTTGCTGAGACGGAACTCGAATACCAGGATCCCTTTGAACTTATTGTTGCAGTAATTCTTTCGGCACAATGCACCGACATAAGAGTCAACATGATAACCCCTGCGCTTATGCAAAGGTTTCCTGATGCACAATCGATGGCAGAAGCTGAACGTTCAGAGATATTTTCTTATATCAAATCATGTTCTTATCCCAACAGCAAGGCCAGGTATCTTTCGGAAATGTCCAAAATGCTTGTTAAGGAATTTAATGGCATAGTGCCTTCTGATACCCTTATGCTTCAAAGACTCCCTGGTGTCGGAAGAAAAACTGCCAATGTGGTAGCGTCGGTGGTATATAAAAAGCCTGTTCTGGCTGTTGATACTCATGTTTTCAGGGTTTCAGGAAGAATAGGTCTCACCATGAATGCCAGGACACCGGGGAATGCAGAGGATCAGCTGATAAGAAATATACCTTCTGAACTGGTCCATAAGGCTCATCACTGGCTTTTACTTCACGGAAGATATGTATGCAAAGCCAGAAATCCTTTATGCAGCCAGTGTGGATTAACTGATTTTTGTAAATATTATATCAATATGAATAAAAAATTATAAAATCTTTAAGGAAATCGCGTAATTGCTTTAAACAATAGCCATAAGAGGCTATTTTTTGTTATTTTTAAACCGGAAAAACCAGGCAGGTCAGATGGATTATAAAGAGAAATATAAGGAACTGGCAAAAGCGAACAGGAAGCTTGAAAAGGAGCTGGAGAAGCTTCGTTCACAGATCAGCAAGCAAAAGTCTTCTCCTGACTACATGATATTCAAGGTTTTTCATTCCGCTCCGAATCCAATGGCTCTGACAGTGCTGGAAACGGGGAAATTCCTGGATGTAAATTCGAGCTTCCTTAAGGTGCTTGGTTATAAAAAGGAAGAGGTTATAGGGCGTACTTCGGATGATATCGGGCTGTTTGCTGATATTGAGGAAAGCAATAAATACATAAGGCTCCTGTCCAAACTCAAAAAAATTAAGGATTTTGTAATAACTCTCAGGACAAAAAGCGGGGATGAAAAGCCATTCCTTTTTTCTGCTGACACAGTCCAGCTTGAAAATGAGGTATTCCTGATGACAGTTTATTCCCCGATCAGCACCAGAAAGAATATAATGATCAGGGAGAGCCAGGGCCCGGTACTGGAAGAGATATTCAACACAGTAAGCAGCTACCTGGCCCTGTTCAGCGTGGGAGAGGATAAAAGATTCTATATAATCGACCTTAACAGCAAGGTTGAAGAGATTGAGTTCATAGACAGGAACGTGATCGTCGGAAAATGCATTGATGATACGACCCTGGCAGACAACAAGAAACTCGTTGAATTGCTTCATTATATCAACATAACGGGGGAATCCTATAAACTGGCAGCCTCGCCGGCGGGAGATGACTCGGATGGATATTACATGGGATTTCTCCTTACCTCAGGGAATATAGTGATCACCTGGGAGCCGGGTCACCAACAGAAGAAAAGGATTGACCTGGACAGACAAACACAACTGTTTCAGACTTTCGCGGAAATGCTTCCGGTAATAATCTACGAAGTTGATCTGAATGGAAGAGTAATATACGGAAATAAGCTCGGCCTGAGTCTTTTCGGGCTTACCAGGGAGGATCTGAAAAAGAAAATCCTTATTTCTGATGTCTTCCCTGATGACTACAGGAAAATGATCGCAAATCTTCAGGCAATAGATGCACCGGGGGATGTTTCCAGCAATGAATACACTATCAGAAAAAAAGATGGCACCATTATTCCTTTCATAACCTATTCTTTCGGGATTTTTCAGGATGGCAGGAAGGTTGGCTACAGGGGTACAATCATTGACCTCAGCAGCCATAAGGTTTACGAGGACCAGATCATAAGAGAAAAAGCGTTTCTTGAGCATCTTATAGATTCTACTCCCGAAGCAATTGCAATAACTGATATAAACAACAATATTTCCTTAATAAATAAGGAGTTCACGAATCTGTTCGGCTTTACGTTGGAAGAGGCCATAAACCAGAATATTGACGACCTGGTGGTGCCTGATGACCTCAAACAGGAAGCCATAGGAATAGAAACTCTTGCTGCCCAGCAGAACAAGGTGATAAGGCAGACTGTCAGGAAAGACAAATCCGGCAACATGATCAATGTTTCACTTGTTGGAACTCCCATCATCCTAAATAATGAACCGGTTGCTTTAATCGGAATCTACAGGGATATTACCACTGAAAGGAAAAATATACTTCTCCAGGAAATACTTTACAATATCTCCACAGCAGCCTTAAAACAGATGGATATCAAGGAGATTTATCCTACGATTGTAAAGGAACTGAGCAAAATATGGGATACAAATAATTTCTTCATAGCGCTTTACGATAAGACGTCTAAAACCCTCTCTTTACCTTTCTTTGCTGATGAAAAGGACAGTTTCCAGGAAATACCTATCAAGAAAACCATAACAGGCTGGGTGATAAAAAATGATAAATCGGTCCTGCTCAAGGAAAACGATCTCAGGCTACTGGAAGAATCAGGAGAAATTGAGCTTGTTGGTACAGAATGCAAAGTATGGATGGGTGTTCCCCTTAAAGTGGAGAACAATATCATTGGGGTGATGTGTCTTCAGGATTACAACAATGAGAACAAGTTCTCACAGGACGACCTTTACGTACTGGATTTTATTGCTAACCAGATAGCAATAGCTATTCAGAGAAGAATAATGCTTGACAACCTTATAACCGCCAGGCAAAGAGCTGAAGAAGCCGCTCAATCGAAACAGATCTTCATGTCGACCATGAGCCACGAGATAAGAACCCCTCTGAACGAAGTAATAGGAATTACAAACCTTTTGCTTCAGGGTCAGCCGCGCGAAGATCAGATGGATTATATTAAAACATTGCGGTTCTCCGGAAATCATCTTCTCACTCTTGTCAATGATGTGCTCGATTATAACAAGATGGAATCGGGCAAGATAGTCTTCGAAC
>CAYWEQ010000064.1:0-11904 GCA_964457185.1 uncultured Rikenellaceae bacterium | reverse complement strand
AATACCCGTCTTTGGGAAAACCACAAAGATCAATAACACCTGAACTTGAATTCTTATACGGCCAGCCGGCTTCTCCAAGATAATCAATCCCTGTCCACATAAAATCACCTATGACATAATCATTTACCAGAGTAAATTTCCATAATTGCTCAGACTGGATCATACCTGACCTGTAATCTCTTGAACGGCCCGGCCGTCTTACTGGCAGGTCTTGTTCTATTGAATATTGCCCTCTGATGCCACCTACAGAAATATTTTCTGTCCCTATCATTTTCCAATCCGCATGATCGTGTCTGTCTACGCTGTAATATAATTCTCTGCGTTCATTCCATCTGTCAACATAATTATAGCCAACGATATCCTGTAATTCAAGGAAAGGAAGTTTTGCGGGGCCGTCGCCGGCGGCAATTCTGTCGTTCGCCTGAGTTACCGGCCGGGTGGGATCTTCCTTATGGAATACTTCAACCAGTTTTTGCAGTACTTCACTGCCGGTTTCGGATACCTGTTCAATGACTTCATTTCCGGCACTCCATATCACAATGGATGGATGATTACGGTCGCGCCGGATCATGGAAAGCAAATCTGATTTCCACCATTCTTCAAAATATAAATGATAGCTGAAGTCCACCTGTCCTTTTTTAAGTATCCATTCATCGAAGATTTCATCCATAACCAGGAATCCCATTTTATCACACAGGTCAAGAAATTCCGGCGCAGGAGGATTATGTGATGTCCGGATGGCATTGCAACCCATATCTTTGAGCAGTTGCAGCCGCCTTATCCATGCCTGTTCCGGAACTGCAGCTCCAAGACAACCTGCATCGTGATGCAAACACACCCCATTTATCTTTACATGTTTACCGTTAAGAAAGAAGCCCTTATCAGTATCATATTCAATCTCCCGGATACCAAAAGTTGAAATGTAACTGTCAATTGGTTTAGTTCCTTCCACCACATGAGATTGCAGGGTGTATATAGCGGGTGTTTCAATTGACCAGAGTTCAGGAAAATCAACTTTAAGAGATTGTTCAACATCTGTTTTTCCGGTTGAAGTGATTGTCATAGGTGTTTCAACAATTGCAACTTCTATACCTGATCCATTTATTACTACAGATCTTAAAACCAGATTTTTAGTGACCTTCAGATGGTTCTCAATTGAAGTACGGACCAAAATCGTTGCAGATGATGAATCTACCTCGGGTGTAGTAATATAAGTTCCCCAAAGGGCTATATGAACCGGGCCTGCAATATTCAACCAGACATGGCGGTATATGCCTGAGCCCGAGTACCAGCGACTGTTTGGCTGAAGGGAATTGTCAACTCTCACTGCTATTATGTTTTCCCCTTTCTTAATGAATGGAGTCAGATCGTAGTAAAAACTTGTATAGCCATAGGGATGTTTTCCCAGGTGTTGTCCGTTTAACCAGACATCGCTGTTCATATATACCCCGTCAAATTCAATCCAGAATCGCTGGTCTTTACCAACTGAAGACAAATTAAAGTGTTTGCGGTACCAGCCGATACCAGTTGGAAGATAACCACCTGGACCTCTTGTGATTGCATCTTCCTTAAATTCTCCTTCTATACTCCAGTCATGCGGAAGATTGAGGGTTCTCCATTTTGTATCATTAAAATCCTGCTTCTCCGCACCATCTGCATCGGACTGAATAAACTTCCAGTTCTTATCCATCATCAAACGCTGCCGGGATTCCGGTATGGCAGCCCAGACATTTAAAGTAAATATCTGTATTAAACCCAGACTGAGAATAACAAAAGATTTTTTCATAATTATTTCCTGAAATAAAATTTGAATAAGTCAATCAACCATTATAGCCTTAACCATGTTTATATCGACTTCAATCTGCGGATTAAACGATTTGGTATTCATATAAGTCAGAAGACTGTGAAACAGTTGTTTTGAAACTATTCGTCCATCTGTCAATTCTTTCAGATCAAAACTGCAAACCATCAGCTTCCCTCCTCCCGTCTTTGCTTCAAATGCCAGTGCCAGCCTCCTGTTCTCAAACCATGTATCTATGGGTTGAATAAGCGGCTTTAGTTCTGCAGGAAATCCGTCGAGGATCATCGCCTGCGATTGTGAAACCGGATCCCACCACTGCCAGTTGCTGTGATATTCTGTCGGGAAACCGGTGAATAACGGATGCTTCGGATCACAAAGGATTCCAAGCGTATGGGGAGCCTGGTTGTTTGTCCATGCCGTGTTCCAGAAAATACTCGAGAATCCGATTGCTACCTGTTCACCTTTTGTTTTTCCAACATTGCCATAAGTCAGTAACAATACCGATCCTCCCTTTTTCAGAATATCCTCAGCATTCCAGTCCAGCCTATCAGTAATATAAACACTGCCTGGTTTAGCTTCATCTGAAGAGGGATATACCCAAATATCCCATTTATTTCTGGCAGATGTTCCGGTGATCGAAACTTCAAACGTAAGTTTCTGTGCCTTTTCAAAGCCGGGTATATCCATCGCAAATACTCCTGCAATATTCTCATTGCCGATCTTTATTTCATCCATGGTCATAATTTCCCGCCGAAGAACTTGTCCTTCAGGATCAGTCACCTGGCACAAGATTTCAGCATTATACAAGGGCTTATTGCCAAAATGGGCTATTTCAACTTCTGGTTCAAACGTCTCATCATTTTTGTAGATCATCTTTTGCATCCTTGCTAGCGGGACTGTCTCGTTGCAAAACATTCTGAATTCCTCAGGAGTAACATAACCTTTGGATTCAAAGAAGGGATTCAGAATTCCCACCAGTGCTGTTCCCTGTCCGGGAAAATCATGAAGCTGCAGAATTTCAAATCCGCCGAATCCTGGTGTCCGTAATGCAGCTTCAATATCAGCTTTATAACAAATCACCTGCAGTTTCCCCGAAGCATTAAGAAAATCTTCTGCCTGGTCACCCATATTATTCTCTTCAAGTGTTTCCCTGAATATCTCGAAGTTCGCAGGTTTCAGTACACCGGTATATTTTTCAATCTCCTTGAAATCGGGATAGGCACACCATTGCCCGATCTCATGACTTACCGTCGGAATATTGTATACCGAAATGATATCCCGGTAATCAAACATGGTTTGCGGCGGCACACTGTTTATGATGCTTTTTAATCCCTGACCCCATTGCTGGATCCTTGGTGCAGGGATAAGGTTATAATCGTTTTCAGGAATTACCGGCCAGCCAGCCGCTGATGTATATACCCTGCGATTATCAACAGATTTCCAGTAAGATATCAGTTCGCCAAGGTATTTGTCCTGATTGCTTCCCCCGGGCTCATTACCGTAAGCCAGCATGCAGAAGGATGGATGATTTCCATACTCCTTTATGATCCTGTCACCCTCTTCGTAAATAAACTTATCAGTGGGCGTACCGCTTCCGACAGATGCGCCCTGGTTTGCCCATGAACTGCACTCAATATGAAAATAGATTCCCAGCTTATCGGCTGCTTCAAATGCCGCCTCAGGAGGGCAGAAAGAATGGAATCTTACATGATTAAGACCATAATTTCTGACTGTCTTTAATACTTTCTCCCATGATTCAACATCTGTCGGCGGATATCCTGTAAGCGGGAAAATACAGCATTCGGTTGTGCCTCGCAGAAATACAGGAATCCCGTTAACCTCAAAACGGGTACCATTGGTTTTAAACTCCCTCATGCCAAAATCAACAGTCTGTGTGTCAATTACCTTTCCGGATTTCTTAAGGCATACTGATAACCTGTACATCGCAGGATCAAATTCACTCCATAACTGGGGTTTTGATATTTTATAATTTATGATCATCTGCTGCTTATCTGCATTTGTAACAATTGTTACATTTTTCCCGGGAAGTATCCGGCTCTTTTCTGAATTGAATGACCGTGCCCTGATCTTCAATTTGCCTTTAAAATCAGTATTGCCGGGATTCTTAACGCTTACAATGACTTTTGCTGTCTCATTCTGAATATCAGGATAGATCCGTACATCATTGATAAAGACTCCGGAAGATGCACAGAGACTTATCTCGCCGGTTATGCCGTTCCAGTTCGATTGTGTATGGTCGCTTATGCTGTGGGAGTTAACACCGATGGGAATAATTACCCTGTTATCAATCCTGATGCTGATCAGGTTTTTCCCTGGTGTCAGCAGATCAGTAATATTATACTCATGCTGTGATGCCAGGCTGTTTTGTGTTCCTGCCTTGATGCCATTCACAAAAACAGCCGACTCCCAGTGACACCTCTCAAGGGAAAGAGCAACCTGTTTTCCTTTCCACCCGTCAGGAATTTCAACTTCTTTCCCGTACCATGCAACACCTTTATAATATTTAACAGGTTTCAGCCAGAAAGGTATTTTTATGTTACCTGTCCGGCGGTATTTTTCATACTTTTTATCAATGAAATATGATCTGTCGACAATATCGCCGGTCCAGTCGGTATTAACACTTACTTCATATCCTTTGCCGTTTTCGGCCATAGATCCCGGCAACCTGACACTCTCTTTAAATGTATCCCGAAACCATTTGTTTTCAATTCCCTGGTCAAGAGAATCGATTTTAAACTGCCACTCACCCGCCAGGGAGAGCTTTTCCCTGTAAATCTTTTCATTTGCAGAACATCCGGCAATTATCAGTAAAATGAAGGCATATTTTTTCATCCTTTGTGCGCCTTTATGGTATATAAAAGTAACTTCAACTGTCACATGTTTTGTAGTTCGGTATCAGCCCAGAGGTTGCTGTTAGAATATTCGACAGCTTTTCCCAGGTTTTCTTCAGCCAGGTCATTTTTGCCAAGACCTTTATATCCCAGCCCTTTCAGCATGTATGCTTCAGAAAGCATGGAATTTTCTGCCTCTCTTTCCCTGAATGTTGCGAAGAAATCGAGATCGGCGCCTTGTTTTATTCTCCTGTCGCCTTCTTCAATAAGAGAATTGAAAACCTCCGTAGCTTCTGATGAATATCCGAGTTTTTGCCAGCTCAGACCCTGATAATAGCTGACATATCCCGATCCCCTGGCAGGTTGTTCCACGGATTTCGTGTAATGAGCTTTAGCTTTCGATTTATTGCCAAGAGCATCATATGCCTGGCCGATGAAGTAATTTATCTGCGGGATCCTCCTGTTGTTTTCTTCTCCTACAAAAGTGTTCAGTGATGCAGTAAACTGTTTAAGCGCCTGAGCATAATTTTTCTGTTCAAAATATTTTCTGCCAAGCATCAGGTAAGCATCAACAGTCACATCGTTCACCCTGGCACTGCCTTCCCTGTATCCGAAATACCGGCTGTTCAGTAACTCCAGGGCTTTCTCAGACTGACCCGACAGAACATACACCAGGATCTGGCGTATAAATGAATCGTCTCTTTGTGTTGCAACATCATTACTGCCTGCGAACAATGCTGCTCTTGTCTCAACAGGAGTGTTGTTCAGCTCATACAAAGGATCAAGCTCTGCATAGTAGACCGGATCATCGTTCTTAAACTTCACGGCATTTTCGTAGGCTTCAATCGCTGCCGGAATATCACGGTTGGTCTGGTAATAGGCCCATCCCAGGTTCCTGTAAGCGATAGCAAATGAAGGATCAAGCTTCACAGCGTGGTCCCAGCATCCGATTGCCTTCTTAGGCTGCTTGTCATAAAGAAGATTTCCCAGGTAATAATATGGTTTTGGATCATCTGGATTATATTTCAAAGCCAGTTCAAAGACTTTTTCTGATTCCAGCCTGTAAGGGAAGCAATAATCAACAGGCAGTGCTGATCCATCCCTGAGAAATTTTTCAGCTTCTGCTTTATTGCCTTTCTTATCATTAATGTAAGCAAGGTAATAGCAGATCTCGGGATTTTTGCCCTTGAAACGCCGGAGAATTTCTTCAGCTTCATTGGTCATTCCGTCGTTCAGGTATCCGACAGCCATCTCAAGGTAATTCTGATCGAAATCCCTCATTTTTCTGTTCAGATCAGCCAGCTCTTTTTCAGCTCTTTCAGAATCTCCCTCTGTTTTTGCCAGAAGATAACTTTCATTACTAGCTCTGAAGTCAAGAGGATCTGATTTGAGTATTTCCGATAATGTGGTTCTTGCCCCGGTGAGGTCACCCAATTTTCTGAGCAACGTAGCCTTCAGGTTGACGGCATTGTTATTTACCGAATTTGTTTTCAGCGCTTCATTTACCTGATTGAGTGACCTGAAGAGATCGCCATTTATTGCTGAAATCCTTGCCAGTTCAAGATAAGCGGCCGAATGGTAAGCATGATCCCACGTTGCCCTGTAAAGAGTGTCAATGGCTTCATCATAGAGTCCTAATGCCTTGAGTGTGAGTCCCTGAAAATAAAGGGCTTCACAATCCGATGGCCTTGTATAATCTTTAGTAAGTCTTTTAAGAGCAATAGCAAAATGTTTTCTGGCTGTTACATAATCGCCATTTTTCAGGCAGATGTTACCCACTGCAGTGTTTGTCCTGATATCAGACGGATCCCGTTTCAGAGCCTCCTGAAAATAATCCATTGCACTGAGGCTTGTATTATAGAACTGTGCGATCCTGCTGCCCGTCAGGTACAGTTCTTCAATGGTCTGAATTTCTTTTGGCATGGCTGGTCTCTCGACAGTCCCGGGAAGTACCGGATCATATTTCTTTTCAACGGGCTGATATGAGACGAGGATCTCGCCAGTTTCGGAATTAACGAGTTCAGTATACAGTTCTGTCAGTTTAAAAACTTCATTTATTTTTATTGTCTCTGTAAATGCAACAACCGGAGATATTTCGATGTTTTTTTCAAATATGATCTTGTCCCTGTTTTTAAGAAGAACCCTGGCTTTGTCTACTTTCTGTGTTGAATAGTATCCCAGGAATACTGAGTTTTTCTCCCTTAATTCGAGGTTAACGGCTCCGTTCAGGTTTGCGTACTTAAAGCCGCCGATATCCTTAACCGGGTACCAGTATTGTTTGAAATGCTTTACTTCAAATGGCCTGATCCAGCTGTAATCGGGCTGGTTGTCGGAAAATGCCCCCACCATTATTTCAACATATGGTCCGTCGTTTTCAGTAAGCCTGGCTTCTGTAGCCTGTCCTCGTTCACCGGATCCCCATTCCCAGAGTTTTGCACCTTTCACAATATTATGATCGCCGATATGTACTGTGCCGGTCTCCTTTCCATGATCATAGCCGCCCATGAAATCCTCTTTCAGGTCATGAGCGAAGAATGAGTTTGAAACGGGGGAGTTTTTCCACCAGCTCATGTCATTGCCTTTTGTGAAATCCTGTCCCCTGTAAGACTCCTCCGCAACAGGCCAGTGAATAAAGGCATTCTTGGCATGATAGGTTGCATACTGTACACTTGGAGGGAAGATCACCTGGTAGTTCTCATTTGTGTGAGCTGCCACGTTTGCCCAGTAAAGAAAAGTATGGGTAAATGGTGTCTGATTATGTATTTTAACTTCTGCTTCAAAATATGATTTACCAGGGAATACTGTTATTCCGATTGTCCACCTCATGCCATGACGGGGTTCAGTTTCACCTATCCAGATGGTTTTACTTCCATCAGTATTTTCTTTCATCTCATAATCAACCGGTATAAATGTTGATGCCCTGTGATGATGCAGAACGCACCATTCAATCCCTCCGGACACCCATGCTCCCGTCATGCCAATGTTGGAAGGTCTTACTACATTATTTTTATATACAAAGTTGTATCCGTTTGTTTTGTCGGTTCCATACCAGAGCTTGCCTCCTATTTCAGGTGTGATGCAAAGCTCAATGAATTCATTAGCAAGCTTTATTGCTTTCCATGCCTGATCGGATTTCTCATTTGAAAGGTTATCAAGCAATGGCAGGGGATAAATGTACCTTGAGGCTCCCTGGTATCCTTCGCCTTTAAAAAACATTGGATTTTTGTCAGGTGGATCCACTCTATAAGTGGGTAAGATCCATTCATCTTCAGAGAGTGTAACCTGTGCCGCAAGCGGTTTTGCTGAGATCAGGATTATAAGAAAAATCAAATATACCTCTCTGTACAAAAAATGATAATCTTTTGCCATTTCTAAATTGTTTTTTTGCCACCAAGACACCAAGACACTAAGATTCACCAAGCAGAAAAAATTAAAATAATTCTTTGTGATACTTGGCGTCTTTTTGTTTTAGTGGCATTCTTTATATTCTTAATAATTCATGTTCAATTTCTTCGAGAGATTTTCCCTTTGTTTCAGGCAGTTTTTTCAGGATGAACCAGAATCCGAACACACAGATTAATCCGTACAGCCAGAACGTTCCTGATGCTTTAAAAGCCTGGTTCAGTAACGGGAATGTATAAGTAAGCACGAAGCATGCGGCCCATAATGCGAATGTGGCGACAGACATTGCAAATCCCCGTATCCTGTTCGGAAATATCTCCGAGAGCACTACCCATGTAACGGGAGCCAGCGACATTGCATAACAGGCAATTGCGGTTACAACCATTATTAATAATGGAAGCCCCTGGAGATGGAAGAAGTACATTGATCCAATTATGGTATAGATACCCGCCAGTCCTCCTGCTCCAAGAAGCATGAGCGATTTCCTTCCCAGCCTGTCAACTGTAAACATCCCTACAAAAGTGAAGACAAGGTTCACACTTCCTGTAATGACAATATTGAATAATATGTCAGAAACACTGTATCCGGCGTTTGCGAAGATCTCCTGGGCATAATTAAAGATCACATTGATGCCGCACCATTGCTGGAAAACCGCAATTACTATCCCCAGTATCAGTAATCTGGTCATTCCCGGAAGTTTTAAAATACGAAAGCTTGTTTTTTCCGAAGCTGTTTTAAGTGTTTCCTCAATTGAGCCAATCTCAGAATCAGCATAATCCTTCCCTCCTATTCTTGAGAGTATCCTGTGGACTTTGTCATGCTTGTTCCTGTCTCTCGCCAGCCACCTGGGGCTTTCGGGCACAAACCACATCAGAATAAAGAAGAGTGCTGCAGGTACAGCACATGCAAAGAACATCCATCTCCACCCTGTCTGTCCGTTCCATGAGGACATAATATCCGATACATTTGCTTCAGGTGGTACCGGTTGGGCGATCTGCCAGTTTATTATCTGTGCTGCAAGTATTCCTATTACAATTGTAAGCTGGTTGATTGAAACAAATGCTCCCCTGATGCTGCCGGGAGTAACTTCCGCGATATACATCGGAGAGAGATTTGAGGCAAGTCCTATTCCGATCCCCCCCAATATCCTGAAAATTATAAATGCCGTGAAAGAACCGGCAGTTCCGGTACCAATTGAACCGGCCACAAACAGTACAGATGAAAGAATCAGCAGTTTTTTTCTTCCAAACCTGTCGCTCAGCCAGCCTGAGAGAACAGCGCCGGACATACAGCCGGTCAGGGCACAGCTCATAGCCCATCCCTGAAGTGCAGGATTACCGGTTATCCCGAAAAATGGCTCATAAAAAGGTTTTGCCCCTCCTATGACTACCCAGTCGTAGCCAAAAAGGAGGCCGCCCATTGCGGATATAAGACATATTGAAAGAAGGTAGCCCCAGTTATAATTATGTTCTTTCATCTACAAATCCCTCAACGCCTCCAGCATTGCAATGACATTCTCAAATGGGACATTCGCCTGGATATTATGGACAGTATTAAAGACAAATCCTCCGTTATTGTTAAATATTTCACACTGCCGTTTTACCTGATCTTTAACCTGCTCCTGCGTTCCGAATGCAAAAACACCCTGAGTATCAACTCCTCCTCCCCAGAAGATTATTTCATCCCCGTATTTTTGCTTGAGCATCAGGGGATCCATTCCCGATGCATTTATCTGAACAGGATTTATTATATCAAATCCGGATTCAATAAACAGGGACAATAAAGGTTCAATTGCTCCGCATGAGTGTTTAAATGTCTTCCATCCTGTGTTCTGATGGATCCAGTCGTTTACCTTTTTATAATATGGAAGCCAGACTCTTCTGAAAGTTTCAGGAGAGCAGAAAGTTGAATTCTGAGTCCCGAAATCGGCTCCGCAGATATATGCCACGTCAATCCTGTTTCCGATCACTCCGAAGAGCTTATTCAGGTTATCAATTGCAATATCTGTTTCCCTGGCATATATTTCCCTGATAAAATCTTCTCTTGTCAGAGTTGAAACATACCATTCCTCAACGCCCCTGATGCCTCTGGCATGCTTAAGTCCCACGGCAGGGACAAGGGCAATATCGCCGAGAGCAGTACCCCCCATATTTACCACAACTCCTTTTGATTCCGGATCAATCCCGTCAGCTATATTTTTCCAGTAATCAAGGTCATGGTCTGTTACATAACCGAATTCTTCAAGATTATCTTCCACCTTCAGGGTGGAATCATCTAAAGGTTGCTGCCGGTCAAGGGCATCAAAAAAGAATCCCGCTTTCGGCATCATGGCACTAGGAGGAACTGAAACATCACCTTCCGGGTGGATCAGCATATCACCATTGCTGTTAAATGTGCAGTTAAATTGTCCCGGCAGCAGGACCTCCTGTCCCCAGAATGTCTTATGAACTTTCCAGTCTTTGTTCGGGATTCCGAACATATTCTTCTCCCCGGAGAAACCTATAATATCGATATCCATTGCTTTTACAAGCTCCTCATCAACCTCCCCCAGCATCTGGTATGGTTCAATCACTTTGACCGGGCGTTTTTCAAGTCCGTAATATTCACGAAGCTTTTCAACAATAACAACATGTATGCCGGTTACAGGTGTTGCGCCGAAGTCAACCACAACCCCGTCAGGCTGACGGTGATTAATTGTTTCAATGAAGTTATGCCTGGATGAACTTATCATAAAGCTTTGTTTTTGTATTATAAAGTTAAGCTATTATTCATTTCATCATATTTATGGAACTGACATTGTTTTATTTTCTTTTTTTCCTAACTTTTAAACTTAATTGAAATATGAATACTGATTACCATATACCGGAGCCATTTCAGTTCAATCCGTTGAAACACCATCTCTCTTTTATCAGAGAGTTCATTTTCAATAGATTAGCCGAAGATCAAGGGATTGATATTAAGAGCCTGATAAAGGAGCTTAAACATATCGGCTCATCTGTCATGGATGTCTATACGGGCAGATTGTCGGTAAATGATATATGTAAAGAAGTAACCGGATTTCTTGCCTCCGGAAAGCTTCTAAACCATAAAGTTTTTTCTGAATGGACCGGCATGAATTTCAGTGATTTCAGGATAGTTACTTTGTCCGACACATCGCAATGGATGATGAAATTCCATAATAATAAATTGAGATACGTCCATCTCTTTCCGGCCAGGTTAAGTCTTCACTCATTCAGAGTTAAGGCCAATACTCTTAAATCTGCGATCCTCTATTATATATTAATAGGTAAAGATTTTATCTCAGCCGATGACCTGAACAGGGCAAGGGCTCTTCTGGGATTATCTCCGGTAAAAGATCCGGATGAGGCAGAGGCTATTACTGAGATGATTGAGATTCTGCGTGTTTAATACTTGATTATACTATTGCCCTTTGCCTTTTTGTTTTGACTTTTTACTTTTACCTTTTAACTTAAAATGGCGCCAGTGGCGCCATTTCGTGATCCCGGAGCGATTCGAACGCTCAACCAACAGAACCGGAATCTGTCATTCTATCCATTGAACTACGGGACCAATTCTGTAGCAAAAGTAACATCAACCGGGCGGTTTTACAACAAATTCACAAACTTTTCCTATTTTCGCAAACCAAACTTACGGCAATTTCGGATTGGGGAACTCGGATTGCGGAATTCGTGGATTAATCCGAAATCAAAAATCCGAAATCCGAAATTTTAAGGATAGAGAGTGAATTATTATTAACTGAATAGATGGATTACAATTTTACCGATATCGAGAAAAAGTGGCAGAAATACTGGGAGGAACACAAGACTTTCAAAACTCATGAAGACCTGA
>CAYWEQ010000063.1:0-12811 GCA_964457185.1 uncultured Rikenellaceae bacterium | reverse complement strand
TCTGTTCATCTATCCTCCCATCCTCCTCAAGCATATAATTATCATAATTACTGCATATTATCAGCACTTTATGAATCCGTTTCTGCATAAGCAGGTTGAAAGATGTGTCGGTGAAGTCGTATTTCTGAAGATCAAGGATTCCTTCTATAACGGTCATGTTTCAACGGTTTTAACGATTCATGGTGATCACTGCAATCCCTTTTTTCCCATCCATTCTTATCAGAAGAGGTTTTTCGAACCTGATATGGCTGAAGAATTTGCCTTTCTTAATGATGTTTTGTTGTTTAAGCTTTTCCCAGTTTACAGTCCCGTCCTGTATTGCAAGATTAATTGAAAAATATCCTACATTCATAGAGATGACATTATGAAAAAAGTGGGATCCCAGTGAAGCATCGACATGAAAATCAGGCAGACTGATTTCGACTATCACTTTTGCATTTGATATTTGTGACCATACTACCGGTATTCCGATGAATTTATCCTTAGTACCCCATCTCCCTGGTCCGATAAGGACATAACGACGGCCTTCCTTCAGTATTTCATCATTCATGCTTTCTATTTCATCTGCCATCTGATCAGTCTTTAAATTGCTGAACAATTCGGGGGCCAGGTATACTATATCTGAGATATTATCAATTATCCCGTTACCCATGCTCTTATTGGATTTAAGGATCAGGTCGTCGAAATTAATGTTTTCAGGTTCAATGTTATATCCTGCTCCTGTTCCGATAAGGGGTTTTATCTGAAGGAGGTAAAAAGATGCATTTCCATTACTGTCTTTATTGAGATCAACTGCGAACTCGATTTCTGATGGATTACCTGTTGCTTCAGTCACAACATCAAGGATTGTTCTGATAGTTGAAGCAAGAGGTATGTAATTATATTTGAGGATATCCGCAAAATTAACCACGCGGGGTCCTGAAGTATCCAGCCCGGGTATTATTGTATCATTATCTGTGTTAAGTACTGATGCTGAATGACTTAGAGTTTCATGTCTTTCGGCATTACTGATATCCAGGCTGATCAGTCCGGCATTTTCTCCTTCAAGAAGGTTCAGGTCTTTCTTTTTCAGGTCAACGGCATAGAAAAAGACCTGAGAATTCCTGTAAAGGTCATTTTGTGAAATAATATCCAAAGACGGGTATGCAGGTGAGAATCTGAATGCTTTTTCTCCTTCAACCACATAATGCCCGAGGCCTACTGCCACGACTGCAAAGCCATCCTGTGGTGTCATATGGGCAACAGGATAGAAATTATATGACTGTGCAGTACCGCTGATATGCGGGTAAAAAACATCTTCATATCTGTGCCCCACCACCTCCTGCAATACTACAGCCATTTTCTCCTTGTCTATCTTGAAGTTAATAGCCTCGAAATAGGTCCTGGCATTTCTTGAATATATAGAGCAAAAGACCAGTTTTATGGCTTCAGACAACTGTCTCAATCTCACCTCCGGATCTGAATTGTTATTCGGCAAAATATATGTACCATAAACACCAGAGAAGGGCTGGCTGACCGAATCCTCGAACAGGCTTGATGACCTGACAGCCAGAGGTTTTTCTGTGTGCTTAAGAAAGATTCTAAGTTCCTTCTCAAGAGTGTAACTAAGGCTGCCTTCAAGAAAGAGTTGCTGAAGTAATGAAAAATCATTTTCCTCCTCCTTAACTTTGTTCCACAGATGATTGCGCTCCATGAACATATCAAACTCATCTGTACCTAATATCGCAGTTACCGGCGCTTTTATATTGATCCCCGGTAACAGCCTGCCGAGTTCGAAACTGTATATCAACGTGTTAATGAAAGCCAATCCTCTCCCCTTGCCTCCAAGTGATCCCGGAGCAAGGCTGACAACATTTGTTTCATCAATAACAACAGACTCTTCAAAATTGACTACCCGGCCTTTATTAATTTCGCTCCGTCTTTTCCGGATTATCTTAAGAAGAAATTCCCTGAGATCCTTAAGAGTGGGGAAATCGGATACTTTTAACGGATTTATGATCTTGGCTATCTTAACCTCACCCCTTGCCATTAACCACAGGGAGAAATGATTTTTCATTGCATGATAAGCCAGAGAATCTTCCGGTACTGTTTCAAGGTATGCCTCAAACTCTCTCATTGATTTTGCAACTGCGATTTGTTTTCCGGTATTATCCCTGTAAACAAAATGTCCGAATCCGAGGTAATAGTTTATGAATGATTTAAGATCCTGCAAAAGACTCTGAGAATTTTTATTAATAAAACTCGATTTCAGGGTAAAGGCATACCTGGCATTTTCAGGATCGGACGACTGAAGGACAGTCGGCAAATTAGGTATTTCTTTCTTAATCTGACTGATAAGCTCAAAGCCTGCGGTATCATACAATTCTCCGTTCTTTGGAAATCTTATATCTGAAATCACACAAAGGAGGTTCTCCTTATACTTATTATAAAGGGTTATGGCATCTTCCCAGTTTGAAGCAAGAAGAATTTTAGGCCTTGCCCTGAGCCTCAATACCTTATAAAGCTCATCAGTTGAAACGTCAGCAATAAGATTCCTTGTCTGTTCAAGCACCAGCGTATAAAGCATTGGAAGATAGCTTGAATAGTATTCAGGTGAATCTTCCACAATAAGTATTACCCTTGTGAGCCCTTTCCTGGTATCGTTATCCACGTTTACTTTATCTTCAAGAAGCTTGACCATGGCGAAGAAAACTTTTGACTCACCGGTCCAGACAAAATAGTCATCAAAGGGGATACCTGCAGCTTTCTGTTTCCTTACAAATTCTACATCCTCTGGCTTGTTCAGCAGAAGGAATGTTGGCATATAAGGATATTTGTCCTTGATCTTTTTACAGAGGAGCATAGGATTCTCCTTGTGAAGGCCGATCATTATAATTATCATATCATAATGTCTGGCTTTCAATCTATTAAATGCCTCTTCCTCGCTTGATACGCCGGATACTCTGGGCAGTGATGTAAGACTCAGCTGATAGTATTCCCCGAGAATATGGTCAGCAAACCGGCCTTCTCCTTCTATCGAGTAAGCATCATAGAGGTTGGCAACAAGAAGTATCTCCTTAACCTTGAAAGGCTGAAGGTCATGAAAAACATCACGCTCAGCATTATGACGCTCAAGGAATTTCTGTAATAACTTCCTGCTTGATACATTCTTCAGGTTTTCATCCTCGTCAGGCCGGGGTTGTGTCATCCTGATAAAATCCCGGGCTTTATAACTGTTAATGTACCCAGTGATCAGGCTGGCGATATTACGGATAAGATCTCTCTCTTCCTTTAAAAATGGGCCTTCTTTCTCTATTGAAAATTCCCTGGTGTAAAAGACCTCAATAGTTCCCGTTTCATCATCAATAGTATTGAAATCCTGGACTATTTTCCAGGTAGTCTCCTGGAAATCAGGTGTTTCAAATGATTTATCACGGAATTTAATTCTGGCGGCAGTATAATCAGGATATTGCCAGGCTGCAGGTAAGAGCAGTACAACCTGCTGGAGAGTTTCTTCAATGGGTTTGCCCTCCTTCAGAATATAAGTAGTCTGGTTGATACATCCCAACTCCTTCAGCCTTTCCTTCTGGTCATGAAGCAACTTTTTATACTCAGGAGTGATATGGCTGTTTTCTTCCATGCCTTGAAAACCTTAGATTATAAGGAGTTAAAATTAGTAAAATTAATGGTACAAATCCTGATAGCCCCGACATCAAATCAGTGCAAAAAATGGCACGGATCACTGATCCGCGCCATCTGTCTGCAGAAATAGTCTTACATTACTCCACTTTCCAGGTGGATCCGCTGGTAAGAAGATCATTGGTACTTTTGATCTTTGCATCTTTCTGAATGCCTTTTATCTGCTCCTCCATGTCATTTTCGTAGGTATGTCCGGGAACAGATCTTATAACTCCTAGAGCCACAGGATATTGTGGATATTTCATGTTTGCCAGCATATACTGGATTCCTGGATTAGGTTCAAAAGCATCATGAACAATAAGGTCTTTTTCAGTGATGCCATTTTCTCCCAGTTTAACTACTTTCAGTTTAAGACCATCAAGCACCAGTCCTTTATCTTTGTCTTTCCCGAATAACATTGGTTCGTCGTGCTTAAGGATGATGGTCCTGTCTTCCCTGACATCCTTCCGGGTGACAACATCATGAATACCGTCGTTAAAGATCACGCAATTTTGCAGAACCTCAACAACAGAAGTACCTTTATGTTTTGCGGCTTCAATGTATATCTGGATTGAAAGCGTGACATTTGAGTCGACTGTGCGTGCGAAGAATTTACCTTTCGCCCCTATCACAAGCTCGCCAACTGAAAATGGTTCCTCCACTGTTCCGAACGGGGATGTTTTGGTTATAAGTCCTTTTTCGGATGTAGGAGAATATTGACCTTTCGTAAGGCCGTATATCTCGTTATTGAATAAAATAATGTTAAGATCTATATTTCGACGGATGGCATGAATGAAATGATTACCGCCAATAGCAAGTGCATCGCCGTCACCAGTTATCTGCCATACCGAGAGGTCGGGATTGACTGTTTTCACACCGGTAGCTATGGCTGATGCCCGGCCATGTATCCCGTGAAATCCATAAGTATCCATATAGTATGGGAACCTGGATGAACAGCCGATACCTGAGACAAAAACGAATTTTTCCTTCGGTATGCCGAGTTCCGATAATGCTTTCTGCACTGCATTCAGAACAGCATGATCGCCGCAGCCCGGGCACCATCTCACTTCCTGGTCAGATTTAAAATCTCTCGGAGTATAATTATATGTTTGAAGATCAGCCATTTTATTTGCCCTCCAGAATTTTAATGCATTTATCTTTTATCTCTTTAATGGTGAACGGGATACCCTGAACCTTATTTATCTGCTCATAATCAAATTCATGGCATTTTATCCTGAGGTAATCAGCAAATTGCCCCAGATTAAGTTCTGCAACAGCTATTTTCTTGAATTTTCTGAAAACATCTGCCACATTTTTGGGTAATGGATTAATATAGTTGAAATGAGCGAGACTCACTTTATGTCCTTCAGTTTGCAGCTCCCGCACGGCTGTCATCAGGTATCCCCGCGTACCACCCCATCCGACGACCAGCAGTTCGCCTGATTCTTCACCATATACTTTCAGATCGGGAATTGAATCAGCTACTTTAGCCACCTTGTCGGCCCTGAGTCTTACCATCATCTCATGGTTTTCAGGGATATAGGATACTGTTCCCTTGATTGTCTTTTCGAGTCCGCCAATCCTGTGTTCAAGTCCCGGTGTTCCGGGAATCGCCCATGACCGTACAAGTGTTTCACAATTACGTTTATAAGGAAAGAACGGAATATCTTTATTGTCGGCATAAGGAGGTTTTATTTCGGGAAGATCAGACATTTCCGGGATCTTCCATGGTTCGGATCCGTTGGCCAGGTAACCGTCAGTGAGGAGCAGTACCGGTGTCATGTGCTCGACGGCTATTTTTGCCGCCTCGTAAGCATACCGGAAACAGTTTGATGGTGTGCTTGCTGCTATAACCACGGCAGGGCATTCACCGTTTCTGCCGAAAAGAGCCTGCATAAGATCGGCCTGCTCTGTTTTTGTAGGCAGTCCTGTTGAAGGGCCTCCCCTTTGAACATTGATGATAACAACAGGCAGTTCAGCCATTACAGCCAGACCAATAGCTTCTGATTTCAGAGCCAGTCCCGGTCCTGATGTGGAAGTGATTGCCATACTTCCTGCAAAGCTGGCTCCCAGGGCTGTACAGATTCCCGCGATCTCATCCTCGGCCTGAAAGGTTTTAACACCCAGATCCTTGCGTGCTGCTAACTCTTCAAGTATTCCAGAAGCAGGTGTGATAGGATAAGATCCGATAAAGAGGTTTAATCCTGCTTTCTCTGCAGCAGCTATAAAACCCCATGCAGTGGCTGTATTGCCGCTTATATTCCTGTAGGTCCCCTTTGCGATCTGTGCCGGTTCAATTTTAATAACCGGATTTAATGCCTCAATGGTCTCAGCATAATAATAACCTGCTCTCAATGCAACTTTGTTTGCTTCGGCCATTTCAGGCTTTTTGTTGAATTTCTTCTCAAAATACTGTTCTGTATATTTTAGTTTCCGGTCAAAAAGCCAGTAAACCATCCCCAGTGCGAACATATTTTTTGTTCTCAGCACCGATTTCGGATCAAGTCCGAAATCTTTAAGCGCCTCTTTTACCATTGTGGAAACAGGGGCAGCAATAATATTGTAGTTCTCAAGGTTTTCTTCCCTGACGAAATCGCTTTTATATCCTGCCTTTTCGAGATTCTTTTCTGTAAAATTATCCTTGTCATATATTATTGTGCCTCCTGGTTTTACCCACAGGGCATTTGCCTTCACGGCAGCCGGATTCATTGCTACCAGGACATCAGCATAATCGCCGGGGGTATTTATCTCTGAATGGCCAAGATGAACCTGGAAGCCTGATACACCGCCTACTGTTCCCTGTGGTGCTCTTATTTCTGCCGGATAATCCGGGAATGTTGACAGGTCATTACCGTAAAGGGCTGCTGTATCGGAAAAAAGAGTACCTGTGAGCTGCATTCCATCTCCTGAATCACCCGAAAAGCGGATCACTACCTCTTCTCTTTTAATAGCCTGTGAGTTCTTAGTCATGATAAATCTGAAGAATTAAATATGAGGCTTGATTACACTTAATCAATAATTTAGGAAATACAAAATTAGTGTTTTTATAGTTCGAAAAAACACATAATTAATAACAATTGCACATGATTTTGATCATGTTTTACTCCAATGTATTGCTCCAGATATCCGCTTTCTTCAGGTTTATTTCCCCTTCGAAGAACATTCCTGCAATCTTTTCAAAATAAGGAGTATAGTCAGAAACAAAAAACTGGTCCTTTACCCTGCCTGAGTCGTTGAGCAGTCCTTTTTTCTCAAGTACATCCCTGAGGATCCCTGCCACTATCCGGGCAGAATCAACTACTTCAACATTAAAATTGAATATTTTACTGATCTGATCCTTAATAATGGGATAATGGGTGCATCCAAGTATCAAAGCCTGTATACCCGCCAATGACGGATCAGAAAGGTAAGTACGGATTATCGCATTACTGATGTCATCGAATATAAAACCCTCCTCAATCATGGGTACCAGCAGAGGTGTTGCCAGGGAAATAATGGAAGTCGAAGGAGATTTTTCTTTGACCTTTGATTCATAGGTACCTGAGCTTATGGTTCTTTTCGTGCCTATGACACCTATTTTTATGAAATCCCGGGTGCATATATAATCTACTACGGGATCAATGACATCAATCAAAATAGTCTTGTCCGTAAATTCTTTCTTAAGCATATCGAAAGCTGATGCAGAAGCCGAATTACATGCGACAAGAACTACTTTAGAATCATGCTCAATCAGGAATTCAGTTATCTTGCGTGAATAAAATTTAATTGATTCAGCTGATTTATCTCCATAAGGAAGGTGAGCCGTATCACCAAAATAGATGAGGTTTTCGCCCGGCAGTATCTGTTTAATTGCATGTGCTACAGTAAGACCTCCGACGCCGGAATCAAAAATCCCGATAGGTTGTTTTTTCACTTCTTGAAATATAAAAAAATAACCACCCTGTCAAGGATGGTCATTATTAGAGTATCGTTAAACTATTTTACACCAAGTTTCGCTTTGGCAAGAGTAGTTATGTTTGTGCTTTTTGTTTCATCGAAATAGAGTAAGTTCGATATATCAAAAACATAAGTGAATCCATTCTCCTTACCAACATCTTTGATGGCTTTGTCAACTTTTGAATAGATTGGCTGAAAGAGCTCGACCTGCTTGTTTTGAAGCTGGGTCTGAGCATTGGTCTGGAAATCCTGAATTCTCCTGTTCAGATCAATTAGTTCCTGTTCCTTTGTCTGTCTCACGACTTCAGTCAGGTTTTTGCTTTCCTTAGTATATGCATCGCTTTTATTATTGAGTTCGACAGTCATCAATTCCAGTGCATTTACAAGTTCCTGACGGAATTGTTCAATTTTAACACTGGCAGAATCGAATTCCGGAAGAGCCTGAATAAGTTCTTCACTGTTTATATGGCCGAATTTCAGGTTCTGTGAATAACCGGTAGTTGCAACAAGAATAGCAAGAGTTGCAATTCCTATAAATCTTTTCATTACAGATAGTATTATTAATTATTTAGTGCAAAAGTAATTATTTAATTGTTATAACCTAATTTTTCAAGGACCTGATCGCTGATGTCGTATTTGGGATTAGCGAACAGGATATTTCCTCCGGCAGCGGTATCAAATATCACTGCATAGCTGCCTTCGACTGCAATATCCTTTATTGCCTTGAGTATTTCATCCTGGATAGGTTTGACAAGTTCCTCTCTTTTCTTGAAGAGTTCGCCTTCCATTCCGAAGTATTTATTCTGAAGTTCTTTCATCTCCTGCTCCTTTGCGATAATAGCTTCTTCTCTTTTGGTTTTCATATCCTGGGAAAGAAGCACAGCCTCATTCTGGTACGCCTTATATATCTGTTCAACAACAGCATAGCCATCGGCAACTTCTTTTTCCCACTGCTCTGAGAGATTGTCCAGCTGTTCCTGTGCTGTTGTAAAAGCCGGTATGTTTTTCCTGATATATTCAGAATCAACAAACGCATATTTCTGAGCTACAGCCATGGCTGTTGTCAGAATCATTATTACTGTTAAAACACCTATTTTTTTCATGATATTCAATTTTACTCACGTTTTAAAATTGTTGACCTATTACAAAATGGAATTGTGATTTATTGGCATTTGGAAAATTTTGCGGATCAGGCACCTGGTCAAATCCGTATCCCCAGTCTATCCCAAGAAGTCCGAACATTGGAAGATTGGCCCTGACACCGAGACCTGCCGCACGGTTCATTTTGAAGGGATTATATTCCCTGAGGCGGGTCCATGCTCTTCCTGATTCAAGGAATGCAAGAACATAGATTGTTGCCTGCGGATTAAGTGATACAGGGTACCGGAGTTCAAGGGTAATTTTTGAATAAACATTACCTGCCGGAGCTCGTGTCTTCGGATCAAGCGGAGTAAGTGATCCAACTCCGCCGCTGCCAGAAGAATATCCTCTCAGGGATATAATCTCGCGGCCATAAAATGAATAACCGGTCATACCATCACCTCCAACTGAAAAGTTCTCAAAAGGTGACGGACCTATATCCTTGTTGTAATGTCCCAGGTAGCCGAATGAGAAACGGGTATTCAATACCAGTTTGTCATTGTTTGTCAGCGGGAAATAGTAATCTGATTTGAATGTCCATTTATGAAACTCGATCCAATTATACTTTTCCTGAGAAGTTGTTCCTGCCATGTCTTTCCCGCTTATAAATGAGTAAGGCGGAGTTGCCTGAAGCGTCAGTGTAAAGGAGGATCCGCTTCTGGGATAAATAAGGTTTGGACTTGTTGAGAACCGCTGGATCCTGCCTGTAAGGCTAAGGAGATTTGCAACGCCGTCCTGGAATAAGAATGACATTACAGTATAATTGTTCATATCGTATCTCTGATAGCTTAATTCTCCGTATATGGAGAAATAGTCATCAGGCCATTCAAGTCTTTTGCCCAGACCGACGGAAGCTCCGTCGATTACCATCGACTCATATCCGTCTTCACTCTTTTTCTTGCTGTTTGTGAGCTTTGACCTGTAGAGGGAAATAGATAAGGTGTTCGGTTTACTGCCGCCAAGCCAGGGTTCAACAAATGAGACGTTATATGACTGATAAACGCGTCCGTTCGATTGGGCCCTTATACTCAGAGATTGTCCGTCGCCTGAGGGATACGGTCTCCACTCATTCAGTTTGAAGAAGTTACGCATCGCAAAGTTACTGAATCTGACTCCCACGGTTCCTACCAGCATTCCGGCTCCCCATCCTCCTGATATTTCAAACTGGTCGTTTGCTTTCTCTTCGAGCTTGTACAGAAGATCCACGGTTCCGTTTACCGGATCAGGAAGCGGTGAGGGATTTATCTTCTCCGGGTCAAAATGACCAAGGACACCCAGCTGCCGTATTGATCTTATAATCTTTTCTTTACTGAAAAGATCACCCGGGAGTGTATATAGTTCACGCCTCGCAACATGTTCGTTGGTACGTGTGTTCCCGGTGATCATTATGTCGTTTATATATGCCTGATCTCCTTCATATATCCTTATTTCCAGATCGACCGAATCTCCTTCGACCTTGGCTTCAACCGGGACAACCTGTGAAAAAAGGTAACCATAATCGAGATAAAGGTTGTTTACGGCATCCTCTGCACCGGCTGTACCATTAAGCCTGTCAAGGATAAGCGACTGATTATATACGGATCCCTTCTCCACATTAAATCGCTTGTCAAGGTCCTCTTTCCTGTAAACACTGTTGCCAACCCAGTTTACATTCCTCAGAAAATACTGATCGCCCTCATCAACCTTTAATAGCAAGCCGACACGATCTTCAGAGATGTCATAGAGGGAGTCAGAAATAATTGTGAAATCCTTGAATCCGTTATCATTATAAAAAGTCTTCAGCTTCTCCTTGTCTTCTTCATATTTCTCATCAATATATTTTGAAGCTTTGAAAAAATTGAGATTTATTTTCTTTGTCCCCTTCATCTGCCGGCGCAGCTTTTTGGCATCGAAATTATCATTGCCATCAAAAGTGAACTCTCCAATCTTTACTCTTTCCTTTTTATCCACATTGATATTGAGTATCACATTATTAGGCATATCCGGATCATCCTTCTGAACAAACTCAACGGTAGTGTTCAGGAAACCTTTTTCAATAAAATGATCTTTTATAATCTTTGAGGTAGTTGTGAGAATATATGATGTAAGCTGTGAACCGACAGGCAGGTTTATTTTATCGACAATATCCTGTGTTTCAGTAGTTCTTATACCGTTGAATTTTATAGATGATATTCTTGACCGTTCCTGCAGATAAATATCGAGAAAAACCGTATCGGATTGAATTCTATCTATTGTTATCCTTACATCTGAGAATAATCCCTGTTGCCACAATTTCTTTGCTGCATTTGACACAACATCTCCCGGGATGGAAATCTCCTGTCCAATCCTTATTCCTGATATCCCGATGAGGGCATTGATATCAAGGTACCTTATCCCTGAAACAGAGACCCCTCCCACTATATATTCATCCTGGGTCATATAATCCAATATTTCCCTCTTCTCCTGAGCTTTTAACAATGTGCTCACCAGAATCAGAAGAGATGCTATGACAATCCTTTTAAATCTTCCTGATAACATCATTCCATTATTTTTCCAAAATCTGTTCGCTCGTTTTGCCAAATCTTCTTTCTCGTCTCTGGAAGTCTATTATAGCATCATAGAAATCTTCCTTGCCAAAATCAGGCCAAAGTTTATTAGTAAAGTATAATTCAGTATACGCCATCTGCCATAAAAGAAAATTACTTATCCGCAATTCACCGCTTGTTCTGATTAAAAGATCAGGATCCGGGATTCCCTCTGTACTCAGGTACTTTTCGAATCCGGCTTCATTAATTGCTTCGGGATTCAGTTTCCCGGCACAAGCTTCATGGGTAATTTTTTTTACGGCCTCTGTAATTTCCCACCTGGAGCTGTAACTAAGGGCTATCACCAGGTTCAGACCTGTTGACCCTGCCGTCAATTGGATAGTTTCAAATAACCTTTCCCTTACATCTTCCGCAAGTCTGCTGAAATCACCAATGGCCGACATTCTGATGTTATTCTTCAGCATTGTAGCAGTTTCATCATTAAGCGATTGAACCATAATGCTCATTAAAGCGGTTATCTCTTCATCAGGTCTTCCCCAGTTTTCAGTAGAGAATGCATAAAGGGTAAGATATTTAATGCCAAGCTCAGCAGCAGCCTCAATCACATTTCTGACGGATTCGACCCCCTTGTGATGGCCGAAGATCCTATTCATGCCATGCTGGGTGGCCCATCTTCCATTCCCGTCCATGATAATTGCAATATGGACAGGCAGTTTATTAATATCAATAGCCTGTTTTAATGTCATAATTTAACGCCTTCTCTTCCCATCCACATCGCTGTAAGCCGGACATCCAACCAGGGTATTAAAGATCTTCCATGTAAGCGCAATACCTGCAAATGAGTACCAGTCATTGTTATGGAGCCATGCAAAATCGGATGGGGCAACCAAATCATTCAGGCCGTCAAAGTTATCATAAAAAGTCTTACGAAAACCATATTCAGCCTCAAGTCCCATATTTTTGTAAATATTAACCTTGAAACCTGCCGAAAACGGTATTACCGGCTGAAAGGCTACTGAAGCGGAATTAATAAAAGCTACTCCTGCCCCTGCAGCAAAATATGGGGAAAAATCCCATAGTTTTCCCTGTGTGGTGAAAGGAAGAAAATTGAATTCGAACTGAACTGCAAGCTCCCCTACAAGCCCGGAAAATGATGCAGCCCTGTTTACCTGGAAGCTGTTTTTAAAATCGAGGTCATCACCTTTCAATCCGCCAAAAAAGATATTACCCCTGAGTGCATGCCTTGGATGAAAGTTATACCTGTAGAAGACACCTCCTGCAGGAAGAGGTGAATACATCAGCCTGTTTGGATTAATATCTCCCAGATATGAAGAGACTCCTGCAAAAACTCCATAGTCAGAATTACGCTGTCCTGCAGCAGTAAGTGATAGGCAGAAAAATAAGAAAATCCAAGGTACTTGTTTCATCAAAACTGGTCCGGCTCATTATCATCTGAATGAGGGCAATCCTCTGGGCCCCGTTTTCAGCTTGTAGGTAACAGTGAAATTTAAAAAATAATAAACGTCATTTGCCTTGGAATATTGTGAAGTATA
>CAYWEQ010000062.1:0-12958 GCA_964457185.1 uncultured Rikenellaceae bacterium | reverse complement strand
CCCTGTTTTTCTGACTGTGAAAGGATCTTACCTGTGGCAGCATCCCACAGGATTATCAGCTGATCGTGCCCTCCGCTTAAAAGATATTTGCCGTCAGGACTAAAGTCAACTGTCTGGACCCAGTCTTTATGACCTTTAAATGAATTTATGGTATTCAGATCAGGTATTGAAGACGTATAGATCATATCATCATATCCGCAGCTGGCAATAACTGAACCATCCGGACTGAATTCAAGATCGCGTACCCATCCGTTATGGATCTGCTTTGATTTAATAATACTCCAGCTGGTGGTATTCCAGAGGGTCACCGTATTATCTCCTCCGCCGGAGGCCAGTATTTTCCCATCGGGACTGAACTTAACCACATTAACATCCTTCCTGTGGCCTTTCAGTTCGTACAACAGCGAATTCTGCCTTAAATCCCATATGAATACTGATTTATCAGTGCCCCCGGATGCCAGTAATCTGCCATCCGGACTTATATCAAGGGTTTTAACAGGACCTGTATGTCCTTTGAGATTCCCTGTAATAGCAGCGCTGACAGGATCCCAGGCCGTTATTATATTATCTTCTCCGGCTGATACAAGAACAGATTTATCAGGTGAAAAGATCGCTGCGTTCTGGCGGCTTGTCAATCCGGTAAGGGTCTTGTATATTGTCCCTTTTTCAGCGTTCCAGATAATTATATTGTTATCTGATCCGCTCGTTATTATATAGTTTCCGTCAGGAGTAAATGAGGCAAAATGGATCTGATGGTTTGTTTCGCCAAAAGATTTCTTGACATTAAAGCCGAATTGTGCCGCAGCATTTACCCAGATTCCGAATAAAACTGAAATTAAAACCAGCCTGTGCCACATATTAAAGATCTTTGGATTTAAGGAAGCTGAATCTCATTCCGGCTTCTGCATGGAAAGCATTAAGATTCCCTTTAATATCTTCACGGGAATCGTAAGGGTAATTCTTTTCATTTATCAGGATGAAATAGCATCCTGAAGAGAAGAAAAAAGCAATCTTGTCATTTGGTGAAAATTCAATCCCGATTCCGGGATTTAATCCAACACCTATATTCTTTTCCAGGTAGGGCCAGCATGAAGTATCACCGGGGTCATTAAGGCTGAAGGATACATAATCTTCCCACGCGTTATCCACATAGGGTGCTTTGGTATAGTTTATACTTAATCCGGCAAAGAGGAAGGGACTGAACTTACTCTGCGGAATAAGATATAGTTTAGGAGTAACATTCAGGCTGAGGTTTAAAAGGCTCATCTCATTGAGTCCTGCAGAAAGCATTGTAACCGTATCCTGCCAGACTTCATATGTCATCCAGTCATAATCGTCTATGAAACAATACCATTTGGGTGAATACATTACCCCCAGTTCAGCCAGAAGTGAAAATTTTCTGTTGATATTGAACTGAATCCCCGCTTTTGCGTCAATTCCTGGTTTATACCAGGGCATCTGTTTCGGGACAGGATCTATTGTTTTATCTCCGAAAGTTTTGAATACGCCTGTTGAGAAATTAATGCTTGCTTTCTGTTCAAACTGAGCGCTGATGACCAGCGGGATGATAAGAAATATGAGTATCAAGCCTTTCCTCTTCATAGGATAAAGATTTAGTATGATTATTTAGCAGCAAGTTACACCAAAAAATGGCATACTCTTTTAAAAAAAAGAGAAATGACGGCAATAGCAATGTAAATCTTACCTTCTTCTGAGATCCTCCGGGTTCAGGGTTATCAGATGACCAATGGATTTTCCGTCCCAGTAAGTTATTACCCTCAGTGTCACCGGGCCTCCCTGCGGAAGTTCAAACGGTCCGGAATATTTTGGCGAATATTTATCAAGAAGGTATCTTAACAGGGTGTTTTAAGTGTTTTGTCCTTAAAACTCTCAGATTATTCTGTTTTATGCTGACAACGACATCACCGGTTATTTCAACCGGTTCGCCGTCAATGTGGAATCTGGTTTCATCGGTATATATCGTAAAGGATTTATCTGTTTTAAGGTACCTTACATATTTTGAATTCTTCAGGGTTCCTCTCATCAGTCTGTAAGCGAAAACCGGAACAAGGATCTTTGGGAAAGGACTGATCATCACAATGTCAATTATTCCGTCATCAGGCCGGGCATCAGGAGCTATATAGGCGTTATTCCCGAATTGCCTGGTATTTGCAATTGTAAGATCAAAAAGATCTGCTGAAATCTGATCTTCTCCTGCTAATTTGATTTCAACGTGAACAGGGCGCAATTTTATGAAATTGACCAGGATTGCCCAGACATATGACCAGAATCCTCTTGTTTTCAGCTTATCGAACGAATGGGCAACAAAACTATCAAGTCCCACTCCGGCAACATTAAGGCATAGCTTGTCATTTATACGGATAACATCAATACAATGACTTTCAGCTTTTTTAATGTCTTTCAGCAATGACCGGATATTTGTCCTGAAACCCAGTTCTTTGGCAAATCCGTTCCCTGAACCCATCGGCAGAACGCCCAGGATCTTATTGCTTCCCACAAGCTCGGCTGCCACGCTGCGCACTGTACCGTCTCCTCCGGCAGCAACAAAAACATCATATTCATTAAATGATTGCTTGATATGGGAACCTGATTCATTAATACTAAGCGACTTAAAATATGATAATTCGTTTTTACGGCGTTGTAATTCCCTTGAAATGATAAGCTTGACAGGAATCACTCCTGCATGAGGATTAAGGATGAAGAGAGATCTTTTTTCCCCTGTTAATTTCATGCTGTAAATAAATTACCCCTGACCCGTTAATGAGAACACGAAGTTTAAAATTTTATTTGATGAAATCAAATTAATATTGGACTATCCGGCAGGACAGGATATACTGAGGACTATAACCATTAAATTTGGATATGAATTTAAACAGAACTAATTTCGACTTTTAAAAGATGCAAATATGTCAGAATCAAAATTCTATCATTTTACTTCTACAGGTCTGTTCTACGGAATCAGTACTGTAGAGGAAGCGATCGTCGCACTGAATGAGGGAGGCTATATCTGGTTGAATTATTATAATCCTCCGATGGAAGAGCTTCATTCCCTTGTTGATACCATGGGCGTCCATCCATTATCCGTAGAGGACTGTCTCGACAACAGCCAGGTGCCGAAGATTGAACATTTTCCAAATAATACATTCATAATTTTCAATGCATACAGCTATAAGAACAAGCAGTTATTCATTGATGAAGTTGATCTGTTTTTAGGTAAGAACTTTCTGATAACCGTCAGCGGCATTAATTCAGATGGCAGGAAGCCTTTGAATGATGTTATCAGGATTGTTGAAAATGATCACGGATTGGCCAGGACAGGACCGGCATTCCTGATGCATGTTGTTCTCGACTATGTTGTTGATGAAAAGCTCCAGGCTTTCGAATTGCTGGAAGATGAACTTGAAGAAGCAGAAGATGGGATTCTTAATGATCCAGCCGGATTTAAGCCTTCAGAATTGATGAGGCTGAAAAAATACCTGGTGACTATTCGCAAGAGTATTTTTCATGAAAGGGAAATACTTGTCAAGATCTCACGGATGGATTGCCCGTTTATACCTGAAAAAGCTATTGTCCATTACCGTGATATTTATGACCACCTGGCAAAATTCTTCGAGCTCACGGAGACGAACCGTGAAATTGTCACCAGCCTCATGGAACTTTATACTTCACTTCTGAATAACCAGATGACAAAAGTTTCAAATGAAACAAATGCCTCGGTAAGAAGACTTACTCTCATCGCGACAATCTTCATGCCCCTTACCCTGGTCGCAAGTATCGGCGGAATGTCGGAGTGGACAATGATGACCGGCGCATCAAAATGGAAAATAGCCTATCCCCTCTTTATTCTTGGACTGATAATTATAGCCGTAATAAATTACTTTCTTATTCGCAGAGTTGAAAAAGGCGTACACCGCTGACAGGTATCAGCCGGCTGTCGGTTCGAAACCAAGGTCAAACACTTTAAGATAATCTTCTCCGAAAGCCCTTATGGCATAGGCAAAAAGGAAGCCGGAAAGAATATCAATGCTGTAATGCCCGTGCGACAGGAACAGGGCAAATATTATTGCCAGCAGGAAGAAGGTGAGGATGTACCTGTAGATCCTGTCGTTGACCAGCAATAAAAGAAGAAACGAATTCCCGACATGTCCTGACGGATAAACCCCGAGCTCAAATTTGGACCATCCATTAAAGAGGGGATTGGACCCCAGGAATTCCGGGGGATTTCCAAAAGGTGTCAGAACAATGAATATTCCCCTGACAATAAAGAAGATGCCGGATAGTAACATAATATAAGGGAGCCTTTTATAATCTTTCTTATGGATTATATAGACCGCAACAATTAAAATGATCACAAGACATAACAGATCATACATCAGAGAAAGATCAACTACAGGCAGATTATCGAGAATAAGATCAGACAGCATGGGGAGGGTTTTCCCCTGGATCATATAGTTATGAAGATATGTCTGTGAAGCGAAGTTCAGTGCAGCACCCGCAATGATGGCAAGGAGCCCTATATAGAAATACCGGCTTTTCATTACCGGGATCATTGAGCTGATAACCTCAATGACCAGCGCTCCGGGTTTTCGTTTATCAGTCTGAATATGATCCATTTATTTTCTTTCCTTAAATATATCAATTCAGTTTTCTGAAATCTTGATTTTAAAGAACGTGCAAATATAAACCTTTTTGCCTATACAGGATCAATAAGATTTCCGGGCTCTGACATTTCATTGTAAATTTTCAGGATTTCTTCCCTGAATTCCGGTGGTGCATCAAGACATCCCCATACTGATTGGGTTTGCCATAATCCGTCGTATGCAGAATCGTGGTAGGAGCGGAGCATATGAGGAATTCCCCTTTGTTCCAGAAGCCCGGAAAGTAGTCTTGCCTCAACTTCGCTGTTAAAAACGAGTATCCTGACGGTTGTTTTCATCAAAACAGATTTTAAGTAAAGATATCAAAAAAACAGTAAACCACGGAGTTGCAATGAGCATTGACGAAGTTACACGGAGTATAATAACCGTGTAACTCCGTGAAAACTCCGTGTCACTTCGTGTTTAAAAATCTTTTATATAAGGCAGGGGGCTAAATAATTGAATATTAACAACTTCCCCCTCCTTGCACAAGCAGGGAGGGGGATAAGAGGGGGTGGGTACATGCGTATTATAGAACTCCCGACATTGTAAAAGTACTCCTTATTGAATTCCCATCCTCATCCACAACTGTTATAGTATGAGTTCCGGGATTGCCAAAAATCTCAATCTGATGTATAAACCTTGTAGTTGTAATGTATTCCTCATCGAGATGCCAGAAGATCTTTTTTGAAGGATTACGATGTGCCACTTCGGGAATTATCCTTGTCTTAAGACCGGTCTGATCGCGCGGAATGAATATTTTTATACCTGAGGACGGATATATGAATTCCATTACAGCAATGCTTTTATCCGGTGCGCATCCTGCAGCATAGGGAGGAAGAATTTTGTATTCAGGGTGTTTCTGCCGGTAGAAATATTCCATTGCCGGAGGCAGGACAAACCATGATTCATTCCTGATCTGATCTGCCGGAAAACAATCTGCGTTTACCTGCCTGGTCCCGCTTTTATCAAGATGAATGATCCTGTGATAAGGACATGCATCACTTCTCAGCCCGTTTACACATCCATATATCTCTTCGGTTTCGGGGCAATCGGGACCGGCCCTGAAGCCGCTTTGAGCACATACTTTTATCATCGTCATATCCTCTGAAGGCTGATCAAACCATTCTCCTGTTCCCATCATACTGACAAGATCAAAGAGTATCGGGGCAGCCGCCCCGATTCCTGTCAGACCGGGCCTTCCTTCACCATCGGCATTGCCTGCCCACACACCAACGACATAATCCGGAGTTGTTCCTATTGCCCAGGCGTCACGGAATCCGAAGCTGGTTCCGGTTTTCCACGCAATGTTGGGTGAAGATGAAAAATACTGCCACCCGGCCTCACTCTCAGGCCTGTTCACTTTCCTGAGAGCTTCATAGGTAAGCCAGATTGATGAAGCTGAAAATGGAGGATCCGGATCTACGGTACTAACAGACAGTAATGTTGTATGTGAAATAAGAACAGGAGCATGATAATCTTCAGAATAGTACTTGTTCTCAATGTTGTACCTGCTCAGAACTCTTGACAGTGAAGCATATACACCTGTCAGTTCGAGCAGGGATGTTTCACCGCCGCCCAGGATTAGAGATAATCCATAATAATCTGCAGTGTTTAAAAAAGAAGTGAAACCTGTCCTTTTAAGAAGGTCAAGAAAACGTTCAGCAGTGTAATCCCGGAGCATCTTAACTGCAGGAATATTCAGCGACTGTGAAAGTGCAGATGAGGCAGGTACGGCACCGCTGAAGCTGAGATCAAAATTCTTTGGAGAAAAACCGGGGAAACGTGTCGGTATATCTGCGACAAGGGTGTTAGGAAGAATGTTCCCTGATTTCTGCATCCCGGCATAAAGGATCGGTTTAAGGATGCTTCCGGTGCTTCGGTATGATCTTACTATGTCAACATCGCTCCCGTGCTCCTCAGGTTTGTCAGTCATGCTGTTCCCGACATAGGCCAGAACTTCTCCTGTCTCTACTTCAACTATTATACATGCAGAATTGTTGATGAAATTCCCGGAAAGATCCTTCTGATGAAAATTGATGATCTCTGTTGCCCTCTCCTGTATCTCAGGATCAATTGTTGTCCTGATCCTTTCGCCTCGGTTGATCAGGAAAAAATAATCAGTCAGATGGGGGGCCCCGGAGGGTAATTGTTTTGGCTCCCCGGGCAACGGTTCATCAATTGCAAGTACCAGGGTGATGGAATCGAAGAAACCTCTGTCAAACATCTTTCCAAGCAGGTCGTCGCGTCGTATTTTGAGTATCTCCTGGTTCCTGCCCGGGAAGACGAGTGATGGTGAATTTGGCAGTACAGCAAACGCCGCCGCTTCTGCCCAGGTCAGATCGGCTGATGACTTACCCAGATAACGCCAGGTTGCAGCTTCCAATCCGACAATATTGCCTCCGAACGGCGCATTGGCGGCATACATTTTAAGGATGGTTTTCTTTGTCCTGAATAACTCAAGCTTAAGGGCGGAGAATATCTCAACAAGCTTTTGAGAGTATGTGCGGGGCTTGTTTCCCTGAGAAATTCGGGCTACCTGCATGGTGATAGTACTTCCGCCGCTTACTATCTTCCCTGCATCAAGATTATTCCTCCATGCCCTGAAAAGAGAAACAGGATTGATACCGGGATGCCAGTAGAAGTATTTATCCTCAAAAGTGAGCAGAGCTTTTTCGAATTTATCAGGAGTTTGTTCGAAGCCCGGAAATCTCCATTGACCATCATCTGCAATCCGTGCTCCAAGAAGAGTCCCGTCACGGGCTTCAATGATGGTTGACAATGGAGCTCTGAACCGGGGGAAAGGAGCTAGCAAAACCAGAATAAATATTATTCCGGCAGCGATCAGTACTTTTTTGATTTTACTGTTCAATCTATTCTCCTGTTACTGTAACCGGTGTTCCGGGAAGCCTTGAATAGAAGCTTTCAGTGTACATTGCCTCGCACCATACCGAAGGCTGGAAATATTTTCCTTTATAAGCAGCATTAAGAATAAGGACAAAAGTCTTTGTCTCTCCGCGGTTAAGACTGAAATAAGTATTAACCCTGTCATCCCTGAAATCGCGGTAATCAAAGGTGCTTTCCTTTATGCCCCAGTCTGCCTCAAAAAGCCGGGTATTCTGTATCTCCCAGCCGGAAGGCACCATTTCTGTAAGAGCAATATTCTCCACTCTCGAAAAGGTGTTATTTGTAACCTTCACCATCATCATAAAATCAGTACCCTGGTCCAGGCTCCTGTGATCGATTGGCTTCAGGTTCATATCCATATAATCAATCTTCATGGTTAATCCTTTTTCTTCTTTTATGGCATCAGAGCGCAGAGGTATTCCTTTTCTGACCAGATTTACATAAACCGGGAGGTCGGATGTGTTCTCCAGATAAAGTGTATTGTTAACACTTATCTTCAGATCCTTTGTCAGCAATTGTTTTTGCCCGATAAGCAGATCTGACTTTTCACCGTTATAGTTCACATTGACCTTCGCCTGGCTCTGGCTGTTTGAAGGGATCATATCTATCCATTTCATGTATGAGAATAGTCCCCATGCCAGAGACTGGGTACTGTACCAGGTATCCTTGCTGATGTTGTCACAGATCTCTTTCAGGATAACAAGAGCCTGTTCCTCATTTTTCAGGAGGATAAGCGAGTAAAGTATTATGGCTTTATCGCGGATCGGGCTTCCGTAGTAATAGTAATTATACTCAGGTTCTGTGGTTATATTTCTCATGTCCAGCAGTTCGCCTGCAGCCTCTGGTCTGCCGGTCGTGGCATATGCGGCTGCCAGGAACCATCTTGACAATTGCGGGATATCTGCCGATTCCCTCAGCCTGTTCATTGCTCCTTTCTCGGGCTGTCCTGCAAGAGCAAGTGTAAAGAGTCTGTATGCCTGGTCGTTTGCTGCTTGCTTATACCTTGTATCATAACGCCACTCCTGTGCTGTTTTTTTCTGGTAACTGATCCATTTCTGCCTGAATCCTGAGGTGATATTGTATCCGAGCCGCTCAGCTTCAAGCATGAAATGTCCGGCATACGAGGTTATCCAGTTATCGGCCTGGTACGATCCGGGCCACATTGCAATGCCTCCGTTAACCATCTGCCTGGATATAAGTTTATTAATAGCCTCTTTAATGTTAGATGAGCTCTTTTCTGCAATACCGGCATCATTACCTGTAATATCTTTCAGCCACAGCTGGGGGAATACACATGATGTTATCTGTTCAGAGCATCCGTGCGGATAATTGAGCAGGTAATCCATTCGTTTTTCAAGATTGACAGAAGGAAGTGTTGATATTTCCAGGCGGGCTGAATTGGAACCATCAATGCCGAAAGGACTGAAGGTCGTCTCCCATTTTTCTCCCGGCCTGAGAACCTTCATTTCTGCGCGGGATTCAGAAGGATTAGGACTTCTGACTTCAATTTCCATCTCATAGACAGCAGTCTCACCTCCCCCGGATGCCGTTACTTTTATCTTTGCAACACCTGTTTTTTCTCCTGCTGTAAATGTGAACTCAGTATCCTTTTCTCCGGTACCGGGAACAGATATATTCTTTGTATTCTCTTTAATACTGACAAGATCATTGCTTTCTGCTTTTACAGTAACATCCCTGATATTATCTTTCTGAATGAACAGTGTTACCGGCAGCGCTGCCTCCTCACCGGGACTGATAACCCTGGGTGCGGTTACAAGGACCATCAGCGGATCTTTCACAGGCACCGCTTTTTCTGACGCACCAAAAGCCCTGTTGCTTCCTGCTATAACCATGGTTCTCACAGATCCGGTATACTGGGGCAGGGTAATTGTATGCGAATTGGTTTTTCCTGCCCCGAGAGTGAACGGTCCGAGGAATTTGACAACGGGAATAAACCGCTGTGCTTTGTTCGCAGTCTTGTCAACAACAGCCTCATCTCCTCCTATTGCAAAGATCCTCTCAAGAGTGCCTCCGAAAGCCCCCAGGACATAGTCATATATATCCCATGTCTGCACTCCAAGTGCTTCACGGGCATAAAAGTAGTTCCATGGATCAGGGGTTTTGAAACCGGTAATATCAAGTAATCCTTCATCAACAACTGCAACAGTATAGGTCATTGAATTTCGGTTTGCTTCAGAGACCCTGATCTCAAACGGCTTTTGCGACCGGATTTCATCTGCCATGCTGATCAGGGGAGAAAGCCTGGTTCCCGGGTCCTCTATCATAACGGGCACAATACCGTAAAGCCTTACCGGCATATCATTTATTGTCTGGCCGTGGGGCTGGATCACCGATACATAGGCATATACATTGGGAGCCATTTCCGGGGTAGCCTTAAACTTAACCTCGGTATTTGCCTTTGTAGTGGGAACCCGTATTTCATCAATAACTCCTGTGGCATTTTCAAGCGTAACGATTGCTCTTGCATTTTCGGGAGAGGGGAATGACAACTTTATATCATCGCCGGGGATATATTTTTCCTTATCGGTGTTTACAGCGAGAAGCGTAGCACCTTCAGCACCGCCTTTCATACCATATTCCCAGGGCCAGTCAATAAGCAGCATTTTTCCCGTGGAATGACCTTCAGGGGTAGTTACGCGTACAAGGTAACGGCCCCATTCTTTTTTATCGATATTAAAAGTGAAGCTACCCTCTCCCCCTGAAGTGCTGATAGTTTTTCTTATTACCGGTTTGTAGATCTGGTTTGAGATATAATAAGCGAGGTTCTCATCGTCAGATTCCCACCACCATCTGTATGAAAGTTTGTAGACGGTCATTTCAACTTCAGACCTCACAGGCCGGCCCTTTTCATCCACAGTAACCACTTTCACCGCTATATCCTGATCAGTGAACAACATCCTGCTTTTCCCTTTGAGCCCGGGCAGGCTGATCCCTGCAAAAACAGGATACGGGGCATATTTATATGTAGCCTGGGTAACGCTTTCATCACCTCCCTGTTCCTGCACTTTAACCGTGAAAACAGCATTCAGCATTCCCGGGGCATTCAGATCATCGCCCGGATCAAATCTTATTGTTGCATTCCCGTTCTCGTCAATGGTGTTATCATAAATATTCACTGATTCGGACCAGAATTCACTTACCGGATCATCAAAGATATACTGGTTGTATTTTTCAAATTCCGTCTTTGTATGTTTCAGGATGTAATCAACGGATGTCCTTAAGTTTCTTGCAACAGATCCGTTGAGCCATTTTACATTCAGCGTTCCTGTTGATCCGCTTACGGTACCTCCAAGAATATCTGCAGGAAATTTAAGATCCAGTTTAAGCCTGTTGGGCTTTATTGTTTCAACCCTGATACGTTTTGTAAAAGTTGCCCCGCCTATGTTAAAGCGGGCAGTATAATTCCCTGTAACGGCATCAGCTGATGTTTTTGTCCTGAAAGCCAGCAGGTTTTTACCACCCTGTTTATGTATCTGGTTATCAACCCTTTGTTCAAGAGGGTTGATAAGCTCGAATTGTACCGGATGATCGGGAGGCAGGTCGTTTTTCATATCCTTGATGAAGAGGGAAAGGAATATTGAATCACCCGGTCTCCAGACATCTCTTTCGCCATAGATGAAAGCCTTTATTCCGTTCTCGGGTTTTGTCCCTGATACATCGAATGAACTGAATGAAAGAGATGAACCGTCATTAACCTTCAGGTAATTACGATCCTTGTTTTTTTTGACTATTACCAGGAAGGGTTTTCTTCCGCAGTAAAGGGAAGCGGAACCATCCTGGTCGGAGTTGCCGGACACGATCATCTGCATCTGGTAATCATAAACCTCAATTGAGGCCTCGTTCGCGGGCAGGGCAGTAAGCAGATCGTTTACCATGACATGCAGTATGCCATCTGGTCCTCTTTTGGCAATAAGCCCGAGATTTGATGCAAGGATATTGCGCGAAATGCTTTTGTCAGGACTATAGAAAGCTTCCTTGCAGGGATCGTCGCGATCCTCCCAGAGGAAGCCGTATGTATAGTAAAGATAATCCTCACCATCTTCATAATAATCGTCGCTGTCATCCCAAAGGTCGCGGCTTATATCCTGAGATTGACTGAGAAGCTCATCATACCTGGTATCGATTTCCTTTGATACGCAGGGATAGAGTGAATAGGAGCGTCTCATTGAAAGCTGTACCTTATAGAGAACACCGGGTTCAACATCAATATAATCGGAAAGATCAATAGTATAAAGGTTCCATGTACCGCTGCCCGAACCGGTCCCTGCTATCAGGTCAACTTTTCCGGTATAAACCGGGCGTCCGAACCGCTTGATATAATAACCGCTGCTGATATCGCTCTCCTGCAGGAAATAGGGAAGATTGTTCTCAAATATCTTTATGATCTTGAGGTCAACTGCTTTCAGGTTAGCTGCCTTGAACGGGAAGACAAGGTTCCCTGATGAAGGCAGGATCACGCCGTCACCTGTAAACATTATTCCCGGATTCACTGCCGTAAAATCCAGTTTTCTGGAAAAAGCAGAGGCAAGGCCATTTCCCCGGCTGTTTTTTACTGAAGATTCAACATAAAGATTTGTTATCTGCCCTGAAACATTTGAAGGGAGGAGAGAGACGATATTGGTACTTACACTGATAGAAGTCGAATGTGACTTTTCAACATAAATAAGACCATCAAGTTCCTGTGATGCATCAACAGGATCTGAAAAAATCACATCAATCCGCGGATTTTCTCCGCCGGATGTTTTTACATCCAGAACACTGAACTCTGCTGAAGACGGAACTCTGATGACTGAGGATCCTTTTTGTCTGATACCGGAAGATGTGCCATCCCATGATATAGTAAGCTCCTGTGTCCTGTCAGTGCGCGGGATATCTGTGATGCTGAATTTATGACTGAGACCGCATGAGTGATCCCAGGTGATATCCATTTTCCTTTTACCGAGCTTAGCCTCAACATATTTTTCCACTTCCGCTTCTTCAATAAAGTCGGATGCAACCAGCTCGCCATTGAGAATATATTTATCTTCTCCGGCAGATGGACATTCAAGGGCGCCGGTAATAATGCTGAAATCCCTCTTAAGCGTCTGTATCCTTATTGGAAAGACCTTCAGCCGCTCTTCCACTTCCCCGAGCCTGTAAAGGTTAAGTTCCCCCTTATATGTCTTCCCGGGATCAAGAAATTTTGCAGGAGTGAATACAAGAGTTGTTTCATCTGTCCATTCTGTCGTGCCTTTTATGAATGGATTAAAAACAAATAATCCTAATGGCGTCTGTTTTACGGCCTTTTCTGCAAATTCCGGGGTGAATCGTATCTCAATAACGGAATTTGCGGGAATGATCCCTGAAGTATACCCGGTGATATATTCGCTGAA